>NZ_JBQSYU010000007.1:0-145790 GCF_052379645.1 Arthrobacter sp. 179
GTGGTGGCTTGGGTGCCTTCGAACGACGAGGCCAGCAGGAAGCCATCGGCGAACTCGTCTCCGCGGAGCTGGCTACCCAGGAGGGAAAGCTCTCCAGCGGGGGCTTGGTGTGCACGACCCCGCTACGCCAGAATGCCTCGTCCTGGCGCATCACCACACAGTTGCGGGGTCGTACATCAGTTCTGCAACTCTGGTTCGGGACCAACGAACGCGTCCTGTTGCTCGCAGGCCCCTCGGCCCATCAGCAACTTCAGGCCGATCCCGAGCTGGCAGCTTTCTCGTCTCACGCGCAGTTGGACTACATTGCCGCAGACGAGACCGCGGCCGTGGTCACTTCCTGGCTGGGTCTCGGCCCCTCCTGGTTCCGCCAGGAATCGGTTTCCATCAGTCGAATCGTCTACGACCAACGAGCTCTTGCCAACGATACCGATATCGCCAGGCCCGACGGTGTCACCCCGGAATTATGGGAGAGCCCGTGGTTGGTGTGGCAAATCGAGCAGCAGGGCGGCCAGCCGTCGACGTTCGTCAACGCCTCGGCTGCCGGCCACTATCAGGTACGTGCTGATTCTGGCCGGGCACTTCTCGAACGCGTTCCCGCCCGCAACGTGTACCGTCATCTGGTTCAACTGTTCTCCATGGATCAGACCGGCCTGAACGTAGGATAAGGCCAGAACCACACAAGAACCCGCGTCCCAGGACCCCTCCCATGGATCGTTTGACCCCCGAGCAGCGCTCCGCTCAGATGTCGCGCATCCGAGGTACCAACACGCGTCCCGAACTCGTTGTACGCCGGTTGGTCCACCACGCCGGGTTCAGATTCCGATTGCACAGGCGGATTTCTGCCGTGGCACAGGCCCAGGCCCGACGTCACCACCCGGATGTACGGTTACCCGGAGGAAAGCTCCCGGGACGTCCGGATCTCGTCTTTTCCGGGCAACGGAAGGTCGTCTTCGTCAATGGCTGTTTCTGGCACCAACACGGCTGTCGGGCCGGACGGCACGCACCAACAACCAATGCGGAGTTCTGGGCCCGGAAGCTCCAGACGAACAGGGAACGCGATGCACGTAACCACTCGGAACTCCATGAACTGGGCTGCAGTGTCCTGGATGTCTGGGAATGCGAACTAGAGGACGCCGACGTCGTCCTCTCGAAGCTCGTCGCCTTTCTCGATGGGGGGGTCGGGCACCCCGGTGGGCGACGGCGATAGATTGGACCGATGATCTACCGCATCCGCCAATCCACCCCCGAAGATGCCGAAGCCTTGGTGGACATGCACGCCGCTGCTCTCGAAGAGAGCTACCGGAGCCTCATGCCCCGGATCGCTTTCCACACCGTCGGCGCCGAGCGGAACGAGCGCGTTCAACGTCGCCGCTCCTTCCTCAACGGTACAGATCCCCACTTCCTTGCCCACGATGGCGCCGGTTCCGTCGTCGGGTTCGCCGAGTCGGGCCCCGGACGCGACGAGCAAAGACCCCGCACGGTGGAGCTATATCGCATCTGCACGCTGGCAGGAACCCATGGAAGCGGGCTCGGCTCCGACTTGCTCGAGGCCTGTATATCAGATGCTGCTGCGTACTTATGGGTCTTGAAGGCGAACCCGCGTGCCCAGGCGTTCTACGCCAAGCACGGCTTTCGTCCGGACGGGGCTCGGAAGCGGCTGCCCGCCGCATTCAACGAGCTGCCAGAAATCCGCATGGTCCGTCCTGCGGGATTTGCCCCGCGGGCCAGCCAACAGTCCAGCTGACCCCTTCCAACAACAGGAACCAGCCCCGGCGGGTCTACGGTGATTTTCCGCGACCTTACCCGTCTAACGCTCAGTGAGATCCGCGACAATGAGTAGCGTTTTTCCTGGAGTCGTTTCGTCCGCGGCAAAAGCCTCGGCGGCCCGCGCCAATGGGAGGGTCATTCCGATGCGCAGGATCACGTGGCCCGCGTCCACGGCGGCAACGAACTGGTCGAGTACGTCGGTGACCGGAACGCTCAGCTGGGTCTGTGCGCTAACCCCTGCGGCTGAAGCGGTGGCTTCATCATGCTGGCTGGATAGTGAGAGCATCGTCCCGCCCGAACGCAGAAGGCCGTAGTACGGTGCCGGATCCAGCCCCGGGGACGCATCCAGGATGACATCGACGGCGGGTAGGTCCTCCCACCATGATTGGTCGGCATAGTCGTGGACTTCCGAGGCCCCCAGCGCGAGAACATCTTCATGATCGGCCGGACCGGCCGTGGCGATGACTTTGGCACCGACGGCCTGTGCCAGCTGGACGCCCAGGCTACCGATGGCGCCCCCTCCCCCGAGGACCAGCACCGTCATTCCTGGAATGATGCGCAGTGATTCGATGGCTTGGAGGGCACTGGCTCCAACTAGTGGCAGGGCCGCGGCTTCGACCAGCGGCAAGGACTTAGGGGCATGGGCTGCGAACACTGCCGGACCCACGGCATATTCGGCGAAGCTACCGGAACCGCCCATGGCCACCCCGGCCTGTCCGATGACGAGGTCACCTACTGAGAAGCCCTCCACCCCGGGCCCGATCTTTTCCACGATCCCCGAATAGTCGGTACCCAGGGTGATCGGGAATTCCAACGGCATGTCCTCGGCCATGTACCCCAACGCAATGCCGGTATCGATCTGGTTGATGCTCGCGGCGGCCACCCGGACAAGAAGGTGCCCCTCGGATACCTCGGTCGGGCCCTGGGTGTCGGCGACAACAACCTGGTCGGTGGGTCCGTAGTTCTGGATCTGGATAGCGGTCATGCTCGGCTCCCGAAGTGGTTTTGGCCGACGGTCCCGAAGGACCATCGACGTGGTTGCTCCACCCTGCCACGATAGGACCATGGCCACCAGCCGTGGACTACTGGATCCCCCTTGGATTCATGAAAACTGCCGTTCGGCATGCCGTTCGTGGTGCAGGCACGGCTGACTCGGCAGTCTGCTCCCGGGGCGCAACCATCTCCCGTCGTTCCCGGTAATCATGGCGGGTGGCCTTTCCTCGCCGGGAAGACCGACGGGCTGGCGAGAGCCCGGCGTCGGCGTCGTCTTGAACAAACCCGACGGCGGGGACACTGTGGAGATCTGACCGACGAGGGAAGGCTGGACCTGACATGTTGCTCGATGGCATCAACCACATAGCGCTCATTTCGAAGGACGTCGAGAGGCTGGGGCGCTTCTACCAAACAGTCTTCGACGCCATCGTGGGCGAAACCCGGGATCACGGGCCGGGTGAGACGATGACCAATATCCGGATCGGACCGGCGACTGAATTGAACGTGTTCGTCATCGCGGGCAATATCGAGGCCGCCCGGCAGACCCCGATGTGGGGGCGTGGGCGTCTTGACCACGTCGGTCTGGCGGCAGCTTCGGCCGAGGCCTTCGAGACCATCCGTGAACGGCTGGTGCAGGCGGGGGCCGGCGACGGAACCGTCAATGACTTCGGCACACAGTTCAGCATGTTCTTCCGGGATCCCGATGGATTGGAGGGAGAGGTCCTGATTCCCAAGAAATAGGGGCTTCCCGGTCAGCCACCCGGATTATGCACGTGGGCACGGCGCTGAGCGACCAGCCGGGCAGCTGGCCTTCGCCTCGACGACCTCTCGGCTTCAGGATCATCCCGCGGGGCGATTAATCACGTCGCCGTCCGACGAGAGATCGGCCTCGGTTCGAATCGGCAGCACTTCGAGACCCGGCGTCCCCTTGAGCTCCTGGATGAGCTCGGTGCTCCCCGCCACCAGCGTGGAGTCGAAGTCGATCTCGGTGGCCAGCAGCCACGAGTGGTCATCGGGCCACAGGATGTTGGGCGACTGCACCCACAGGTCCTCGTCAACCCACGGTGCGCTGCCGGGCCACGTAGCATCGGCGAAGTCATTCGGCCCGGCCTCGAAGAGGACATACGCCCGCCCGGTTCCTTCCTGCAACTCGAATAGCGGCCCGGATGCGTCCCGCCGAGAAAGCAGTCCCGAGCCTGGTTCCGGATTGAATACGGTGTCCCCCCGAAGAGCTTCCACCATCGAACGAGTCCCGGCCATCCAGTGTCGCGCTGACGCCTTAAGCCGCTCGCGCAGCGTGTGATTAATGCCGAGCGCAGTACCCTCGACGGTGGGCCTGGACGGCGATCCGTTGTTCTCATCAACGGCATAGCGGGCAATCCCCGCCGAACTCACCAGACCGCCCCATCCCTCCCAGATCGCGGCGATGCCGGCATCCGGAGTCGAGGTGTGACGGCTAAGAACCGTGGCGACGACCGCCAGCGATGCGACATCAAGGCTGCCGTCGGATGTTCCGCAATAGCGCCAGCCGTCTGCGGCAATCACCCCGTCCGCTCCGCCATAGTCGCGCCGCACCAGCCGCGCGTACTGCGCTTCCGCGTGCATGGTGGTGCCGAACGATGCGGCAGTCTTCGCCCAGGTGGTCAGTTCCGTTTCGAGCGCCGCCCCGATGTCATCGAAATCGTCGAAGTACGTCTCCGCGTTGATATCCAGCCACGACTTCGTCTCATGCGGACGGTCGCGTTCCACGGGGTGGAAGATCCGTACGTAGGCCTCAAAGCCGCGGGGCACCACCGACAGGATGCTGCCGAAGGCCTCGGCTTCCATCGGTCGAAGCCACTTCCCCCGGGCAAGGTCAGGTACGCATTCGAATGTGGCTGGCATGTCATCCTTCTCCTCGTGCGTAGCTACCGACGGCGTCCACACAGCCTATCCGCGGCGCCTGCGCGGCAGCACCGTCCCAGAGCGGGAAGGCACGTACTTCATTCGCGAATTTCGCGTCTGCCCTCGAGAGATGGCGTATTTGGTCATCCGGTACCTTCGAGCTGGGCCTGGACATCCCGAGGTCAGCGGCAGCGGCCTGGAACAGGTCTGTACGACAGTGCCCGCTGACCTTCATGGCACCCAAAAACCTGGTCCCCAGAATTTGGTTGGTCCGAGCCGGAGGTGCACTACGCTGTGAAATACCTCGGAATGTGAAAAGGCCTGCCACACAATGAACCGTAAAAAACTCTCTCGCACAGCCCTCGCCGCCGGGGTCACGATCGCCGTGGTGGCCGCGGCCTTCTTCATCCTCGCGCCCGGGATCGTCGAGCGGGCGCATAATAAGATTGAGCCCGCAGAGTTGCCGACCGTCAGTGCAGAAACCCAGCGGCTGCACGATTCCCTGCAGATCGTGGACATGCATTCGGACACGTTGCTGTGGAACCGCGACATCCTCGAGCGGTCAAATCGCGGGCAGATGGATTTGCCTCGTCTGGACGATGGAAACGTCGCCGTCCAGGTCTTTTCCTCGGTCTCGAAGTCACCAAAGGGCCAGAATGTGGACAACAACACCGCCGAGACCGACAACATCACCCTTCTCACGATCGCCCAGCTACAGCCGCCTCGCACCTGGTTCTCGCTGTTGGAACGCTCGCTGTATCACGCAGGTAAATTGGAACAGGCTGCCGAGGATTCCAATGGCAAGCTCGTGTTCATCCGGACGCGTGGCGATCTCGATCGGGTGATTTCCGACCGGGAATCCGGCGGTGACCTGATAGGGGCCATGTTCTCCGTTGAAGGCCTGCACAACCTGGAAGGAGACATCGACAACCTCGATCGGCTCTACGATGCCGGTATGCGGATGGCCAGTTTTGCGCACTTCTTCGATAACGAAGTCGCCGGTTCGATGCACGGGGTCGACCGTGGAGGGCTGACCGCCCTCGGCCGTGAAGTCTTCGTCGAGCTGGAACGGCGCGGCGTCATCATCGATATCGCCCATACCAGTCACGATGCCGTCGGGGAGATGCTCGACCTGGCCACGAAGCCGGTGGTCCTCAGCCACGGCGGGGTGGACGCGACCTGTGATGTCAACCGAAACCTCAATGACGAGCAGATCCGCGGCGTGGCCGATACCGGCGGGGTTGTCGGCATCGGGTACTTCGACACCGCAGTCTGCGGGTTGACCATCGAAGCCGTCGTCGACGCCATCGACCATGTCGTCGATGTCGCCGGAATCCGGACGGCAGCACTGGGAAGTGACTTCGACGGTTCGGTGACGGTCGGTTGGGACACCAGCGAACTCGCCGCCATCACCCAGGAACTAGTGGACCGTGGCTATGCCGATGACGAAATTGCGTCGATCATGGGCGGTAACACGCTCAGGGTCATGGACAGCGTCCTCCCTCGATAGGGCTGGGGGCGATACGAGGCGGGATCTCGTCAGATTCTTGCGGGGGCGCAGCCTCAGAGGTCTTCGGATGATGGCACCTGCGGCCCGGCGGGGCACGGGTCAGAAGGGGATGTCGTCTCCACCCTCAGTTGGCTGGGCAGAGGCGTAGTGCCACGGATCCGCAGGACCATCATCTGATACCGACCGGGGGCGCTCCCCGCCGGCCAGACGATTCAGCCGGCGACGGCGAGCGCCCTGAGCCTGACTGGTCTTGGCGTAGCGGCCGAATTCCGGACGCTCACAGGATGGGTCGGGAACCTCTTCTGCCCTCCCCCAGGGGGCGCAGGGTGCTTCCGCCGCCTGCTCATCTGGCTCAGCTGGTCCGGGGGCGAAGGCTTCAGGGCATCCAGGGCCATCGGTTGTGGT
Organism: Arthrobacter sp. 179; assembly: GCF_052379645.1. NCBI lineage: Bacteria > Bacillati > Actinomycetota > Actinomycetes > Micrococcales > Micrococcaceae > Arthrobacter > Arthrobacter sp. 179. The sequence continues at coordinate 6,560 of NZ_JBQSYU010000007.1, forward strand.
GATCTCGGGTACGTCAGACCGGGTGGTGCTGGAACGCTCGCGGCTTCCGGTCGCCCATGGCGCGGCAGGGGTTTTTCCCTGCCGGGTACCGAAGAGGCTTCGTGCCACGACACTGCCGTCTGCGCCCTCCTCGAAATCGAGCAGTCCCCAGGACTTGAGCCGATGGCAGCGTCGGCACCTGAGATACAGATTGCCCAGATCAGTGCCGCCACCCTCCTGCCACTCCCGGTCATGGTCCACGTCGCAGTCCTCCACCCGGCCAGGGCATCCCGGGGTGCAACAGCCTCCGTCCCGGAAGCGCAGGGCCGCGCGTTGGGCGGCACTGGGCCGGTACTTGCTTTGTCCGAATTTCACGATGGCCCCGGTCATCGGATCGGTGACGACCCGCCACCAGGTCTTCGCTGCCGCCATGAAACGTGCGGCGGATTCCTGATCGACGGCTCCGCCGCCGAGCACTGTGGGAACTTCTGCCCCGGGCGGTAGTTCGGCCGTACCGACTTGGCTGGGTTTGCTTTCGGTTTCGGCGGTGTGGCCACCCGGCAGACCGGGAAGCATCGTGGCCGGGATCGTGACAAAGACTTCGGGCTGGATCGAGGCCAGCCCCTTCCCCGCGGGACCCTCGAGCAGCAGGTCCATGAACACATCGGCCCGCAATTGCTCCACGGTCCGCAGTTCGGTCGGGTCATCGGTGGCTTCAGTGATTGGCGTCCCCTGACCGGAAGCCGCCGCGCTCTGAGCGGCGGAGGTGCCGTTCCCTTCGGGATGCAGCAGATCGGCGGCAGAGGCCGGATCCGCTTTCAGCACCCTGGCCATGGCATCGATCCTCGAGAAGATGGCGTGGCAGCCGGCCGTGGGAAGGAAGGCGGAGAACCAGGACATCCCGTCAGCGTCTTCATCGAACATGATCCGCCGGTCCCGCATGGCAGTGCGCGAGCGCTTGGTATAGGAGAGCCCGTAGTACTTCTCCAGCAACTGCCGGCCCCGGGTACGCAATTGTGCAGGTGACTTCCCGGGAGCCGTGGCCAGCATGTCTGCGCCGAAATCCCGCCGTGCGGCCCGGGCCTGCTCGTCCAGCCGGGCCTTCTCCCGTTCCCATTCCTCCCGGGTGGCCTGATCGGCTTCCCGGGGCAATGCCGGGAGCGTTTCAGGGACGATGTACTTCACTTGTTCGAGGATCTTCTGGACATGGCCGCTCCCCAGTCGTCCCGAGGCCAGGGAGTCGATGACTTCCGGGGTCTGTAGGACCAGGGTTTCCGCCTGGTCGAGAATGCGCTGCCCTTGTCCGGGGGAGATTCCACAGACCAGCGCGACTTCCAGCGCGGCGCTTTCCGTGGCGGCCTGTTCGGCCATCCGACCGGTACGCAGCGACGTCCCCATCCCGGGTTCCTGGGCCAAATCATCCAACAGGGACGGAACCGCCTGTTGGGCTTCGGCATGGAGCATGGCGGCGGCCTTGAACTTCTCCGCCTCGGCAAACCGGGCCAGGGCCTCGGCGGCTTTCAACCGGGTGGAACCATCCACGGTGGGGCCGGCGGACCGGGAGATGTCCCATCCGTCGACCACCATGCTCGTGTTGTGTTCCATGCCTCCACTCTGCCAGCAGGCGGGACCCCGCTCGAGGGGGTCGTCGGGTGCTGGGGACAGGAGGCTTGCCGGGTGACCTGTGAGGGGATCGTGGGAGGGAAACCCGCATGATCCGAGGCATCCGGCCTCTGATCTCCTTGAATCAGGACAGGATGTCCTTGGTGCTCAGCCGCCCATAGGCCAGGGCGCCGAAAACCAGGACATAGCCGCCCTGCAGCAAGGCGTTCCGGCCGAAGGATCCCCACAGGATCGGTTCACGCAGCAGATCGGCGAATCCGAACCATTCATGGGTGAACATCCAGGGATGCAACCAGTCCAGTTGGGGCAGCTGGCCCAGGATCTGGGCAGCCACCGAGAGCACGGCGGTGGCTGCCATCGCCCCCACGGGAACATCCGTCAGGGTGGAGATGAACAGGCCTACCGCCGCCAGCCCGCAGAGCGATAAGGCAACATAGCCGGCGATCAGCACGATCCGCAGGACCGCGGCGCCGAGGGCAATGGTGTCCCCCGATAGCAAGGTCACCGGCCCCACCGGGAAGAGGGCCGCCCCGATCAGCAGACCACCGATTGCCACCGTCAACGCCGCGGCCAGGCAGAAGGCCAACGCCCCGAGGTACTTCACCAACAACAGGTGGGCCCGGGAGGCGGGAGCAAGCAGCAGATAGCGCAACGTTCCGTGCCCTGCTTCTCCGGCAATGGTGTCTCCCGAGACCACGGCAACGGTCAACGGCAGGAACAGCGGAATGCACATGAACATCCCCACGATCGCCACGAATAGTCCGTTGCCGGCCACCTGGTCCAGGAACTGCGGACCATGGCCCGCGGGAACCTCCGAGGAGGTGAGCCGGACGGCGACGGCGATCAGGACCGGAACAGCCCCCAGTGCCGCGAGCATCGCCCACGTGCGCCTGCGTCGAAACACCATCCCCAGCTCTGAAAGCAACAACGCACTAGTGGGCAAGATCGAACCCCTCCCCCGTCAACGCCACGAACCGTTCCTCGAGGCTGGGCCGCTCAATGGCGAAACCGCGCACCCGTACCCCGGCGGCCACCAGTTCCGCCACGATCTCCTCGGCGGTGGCAGCCCCCTCGGGCATGGCACCTCGCACGACAACGGTGTCCGTTGCCGGGCTCGCCTCCACGGCTGCGCCCCCTTCGGGAACGACGGCGGCGCCTCTTTCAGTACTTGTCGAGGTGCCTGCCGCGGCTTCCACGAGACCGAGACCCATGCGGGCCAGCACGGCGCGGGCGGCCTGTTCATCGGGGGTGTGCAGGACCGCGGAGGCAGTGCCGTCGGCCCGTAGTTCCTCCAGGGTCCCGTGGGCCACCCGGCGGCCGTTGCTCATCACCGCTGCGTGCGTGCACATCTGTTCGATCTCGCTGAGCAGGTGGCTGGAGATGAAGACCGTGGTCCCGGCTCCGGCCATCGAGGCGATCAGGTGACGGACTTCCCGGGTTCCCTGCGGGTCCAAGCCGTTGGTGGGTTCGTCCAGGACGAGTAGTTCGTGATCGGTGGCCAGGGCGTTGGCGATCCCGAGTCGCTGCTTCATTCCCAGCGAGTAGGCGTGCACGGCCAGCCCGGCGGCCTGGGCGAGGCCGACGGTCTCCAAGGCACGGTCCACGCGCCGTCGGCGATCTTCGGCATCGGCCCGGGGATTGGCGGCGTCCAGGCGCAGCAGGTTCGCCCGGCCGGAAAGGAACGGGTAGAAGGCCGGGCCTTCCACCAGCGCCCCGACCCGCGGCAACACGTCCTTGGCGGCGGTCGGCATGGGCCGACCGAGGACGTTGATGGTCCCGCTACTGGGGCTCGCGAGACCCAGCAGCATCCGGATGGTGGTGGTCTTCCCCGACCCGTTGGGACCCAGGAACCCGAAGACCGATCCGTGCGGGACGGCCAGATCCAGATCGGTGACCGCGTGGCGGCGGCCGAAGGATTTGCTCAGCCCGCTGGTCTCGATGGCCAGTTCGCCGGTGTGGGCCGTGCTGGCGGCTGCGTTGGCGCTGCCAGCCGTGGCGGCTGCGCCGGTCACCGGGCGTCGGCCCGGGCCACCGCCTGCAGCCGGGAGGGCTGCACGGCGCCGATGACGGCGCGGCCGTCGTCGGTGATCAGGACGTTGACCAGCGAGGTGTGCAGCAGTTTTCCGCCGTCGACCTCGGTGGCCAGGGCGTTGAGCATCGTGGAGTCCTTCAGCTCTGCCGGGACCTTGTCGGCGGGAATGGTGGTGACCGTATCCCAGCCCTCGCCGTCGACCCCGTCCTTCGCTTCGTCTGCGGGCCAGTGTCCGTCACCGTTCGGGGCGTCCGAGGGCGCCGGGCGTTCATGCGGTGCCCCGAAGGTGTGCTTGGGCCAGTTTGTTGATTTGTCGGTGTGCTTCGGCACCTTCTTCTCGGTCACCGTGGCGCCGGCCGGCGGGGTGAAGTCGAAGCGTGCCGCGTCGGGGGCCTTCGGGGTGAAGGAGGTGAAGGCGACGTTGATGGCCGGGGCGTCCTGATCGACGGCAGCGACGGTGACCGCCAGCGGAACCCCCGTTTCGGCGTCGACGCCGATGGTCACCTCGTCCACGAGGGTCTGCTTGGATTTCGGGTCCAGGACCAGGTTGTAGACGGCCCGTCCGGCAACGGTCGAGCCTTCCTTCACGGAAACCTGCGTCGATCCCTCGGCTGCTGACAGGAAGGTCTCGGCCAGCTCCGCCGGCGTCCGGGGCGCCACGTCGCCCGATGCCGCGGCACCTGACTTCCCTGCGCCGGGGCCCTCATGGGCCGCCGAAGGCTTCTTCGGCAGGGTCATGTGCACTGCCTTCTTCGCCGCCGAATCATAGGTCCACAGGCTGGTGCCATTGAGGATGACGTCCTGCTCCTCCATGTCTCCCAAGACCTGCAGCCGGGCCTGATCGGCACCATCGACAAAGACCCGGGCCTTATGGCTGTCGGAGACCAGGCTCAGTAGTTTCGCCAGTGGTGCGTCGCTGGAGTCACCGGCCCCGGGGGCCCCTGACGGTTCCGAAGCCGGGGCGGATTTCGCCGCGTTCGATGGCCCGTCATCGTCCGAGGGCGCCTGGGCCGGAGGGCCGAAGGAGGCGGGGGCCCCGGCGTCGGGCAGTGCCGGTAGACCCAACCGGGTGGAGGTGCCGAACTGGCCGGAATACGCCTCGAGATCGGACGCGGCCATCAGTTCGATGACCTGTTCGGGCGTTTTGGCCTCCAGCTCCGGGGCGGCCGAAGCAGACACATTGGCTCCGACTGCCACGGCGGCGATCGCTGCCGGAATGGCTACGGCGGGCATCCACTTCTTGCTGGCTGGTTTCATATCACTTTCCGATCGGCACTAACCCCTGCCCCTACGGTACGCCGGGAACCCGGCCGGGGCGAGGCCCGCGGGCCGCTGCTCAGCGGTTTCCGGAGCCCACCGGGGCCTGGGGCTCCGCGACCCGCTGGCCGATCGCCGGGCGGCCGGCCACGGCGATGACCGCCGCCCCGAACACCAGGGCCAGTGCCGCCATGATCCACAATCCGGCGTCCCAGGAGCCGGTGGACAGCCGCAGGGAGCCGACGACGGCGGAGCCGATCGCGGCCAGCACGAACCCGATCCCCTGGGCCAGGGCCGAGAGGGTTCCCGCGGCGGCGGGGCTGGCCGCCTTGGCCACCAGCAACGACATCGCCACCCCGAAGGCCCCGCTTTGCAGCAGTCCCAGCAGGGAGACCAGCGCGAACGCCTGCCCGGGAACGACGACGGTCAACCACAGCACGCCGCCGGCGATACCGACGCCGATGACGAGGGCGGTGACCCGCAGCATGACCGGACGGACCACGAGCATCGGGGTGATCATGGTGGAGATGAAGCCCACGACGCTGAACCAGGCCAGCAGGTTCGCCGCGGTTCCCGCATCCGTTCCTGCTTCGCCCAGCACCGTGGGCAGCCATCCGGCGACGAAGAAATACAGTACGGCCTGCAGCCCGAAGACCACCACGATCAAGGAGGTGGTCCAGCGTTGTCCGGCGGCCCGGGGGACGACTCCGTAACCGGTGGATGATCTACCCGTCCACGCCTCGGAGTCCTCCACCGTTCCGTGCGCTGCGGCACGGCGGGCCAGATAGAGCACGGCGCCTGCCAGGGCCGCCAGCAGGGCCCAGACCCCCAGTGCGACGGCCGCGGAGACCGCATCGGAGAGTTGCCGGGTCAGGGCGGCGCCCAGGGCCGCCCCCACGGCGAACATGGTGGTGGCCACCCCGATCGCCCGGGGGCTTGCCTGGAGTTGCTTGAGGTATTGCGGCATCAGCACGGAGCCGCCCATGATCGCCGCACCGGCGACCAGGGTCCCGGGCAGCAGGAGCACCGGGAAGAGGACCCGCAGCAGCAGGGCGGCGGCGAGCACCCCCATGGACAGCAGCAACGCCCCGTTGACCCCGAATCTGCGGGCCAGCCGGGGCACCAGGGGTGCGCTGAGCCCGAAGGCCGCCACCGGCAGCGAGGACAGGACCACGATGCCGGTATCGGAGACCCCCAGCTGGGCCGGCAACTGGTCCAGGACCGAGGCCACGGAGGTGATGGCCGGGCGCAGGTTCAACCCGACCGCTGCCGCGGCGAACAGTCCCAGCAGCCGGGCGGCGTCGGAACCGGTGGACGGCGGCGACGGGGGCGAGGTATCAGCTGACATGGAGTCCTTCGGCGACGACGCGGCCGTCGTGCAGTACGGTGCGGTCGGCCTCGCGGTCCATGATGGCGCTGGTCACCGTCTCGCCCGGGCAGAGCAGCAGGTCCGCACGGTCCCCCACCGCGAGTCCCGGGCGGTCGGCGACGTCTCCCAGTCGAGGGGCGGTGCGGTCCATGATCGAGGCCCCGCCGATGGAGGCGATGGCGGCGCAGTGGGCGATGTCCTCGTCGCGGCGCAGCTGATGGGTGAAGGCCAGTTGCCAGGTCCGATCCAGCAGATCGCAGTTCCCGTAGGGGCTCCAGTAGTCGCGTTGGCCGTCCTGGCCGAGCCCGACCCGGATTCCTGCCGCGCTCATCGCGGCCAGGTTGAACTGCGGGGCGGTCCGCGCGGGGGCGATCGTGGTCCAGGAGATGTCCAGTTCGGCCATCTGGTCCATCATGGCCGCGGTCACCGTGTCGGAGACGGCCCCGAGCTCGTAGGCGTGGGAGAGGGTGACCCGCCCCTGCATCCCCAGGGCCCGGACGCGTTCGAAGACCAGCTCGGCGCTGAAGACGGCCAGCTGGCCGGGTTCGTGCAAGTGGATGTCGACATCGACGTCGTACTTCTGTGCCAAATCGAAGACCACGTCCAGATGCTTCACCGGATCGCGGTCCAGCTGACAGGGGTCGATCCCGCCCATGACCGAGGCGCCGAGCTTCAGCGACTCCTCCAGCAGGTCGATGGTCCCGGGCTCGATGAGCAGGCCGGCCTGCGGGAAGGCCATGATCTGGACCTCGGCGGCGTGGGCGAACTTCTCGCGGGCGGCGAGCACGGCCTCGAACTTCTCCAGTCCGGCGTCCACATCGATCTGCGCGAAGCTGCGCACCCGGGTGGTGCCATAGGCGATCATGCGTTCCAGGGTTCCGGCGACGCGTTCGGGCAAGGGGACCTCGGCGTGGCGCCAGTTCGCCCGATCGTTCATCATCATCGCCCAGACCCCGGGCCCACCGGTGTGTTCGCGGAAGGGCAGTCCGATCCGGGTGGAGTCCAGATGGACGTGGACATCGGAGAAGGACGGCAGGAGCAGTCGTCCCCGGCCGTCGAGCTGGTCGGCTCCGGCGGATGGCGTCCCGGGCGCGGGGTTGCCGGCGGTCCCGCCTGCTGCCGTATGGGGCCTGATCGCCGTGATGCGGGCGCCTTCGATTTCCACGTCGGCGGCTTCCCCGCCCCATGGCCTGACATTGCGGATCAGCATCGCCGAAACCCCTCTCTTTTCCGTATCCCAAAAGTATCATTCCAAAATAGACCCTCGCGGGGAAGGGGGTCGGGGTGCCGGATATCCTGCGGTTCGGGGGCCGGGACTTCAGCCGGGATGCGGCAGGGCGCCGTCCACGGGCGGTTCGGCGGCGACGATGGCGGACAGCAGCCCGGGGAAGCGTTCGTCGAGGCAGGCGGTGCGCAGCGAGTTCAGGATGGCGGTGCCCCGGTAGCGCTGTTCGATGACCCCCGCCTGCCGCAACACCCGGAAATGGTGGGTGGAGGTCGACCGGCTGACCGGCAGGTTGAAGCCGATGCAGGCCTGGTCCTGATGTCCGTGGGCCAACTGGACCACGATCCGCCGCCGGATCGGATCGGCCAGGGCCGCCAGGACGGCATCCAGGTTCAGTTCACCGGTCTCGGGGTGCTCCAGGGTGCGGGGGGAAGTCATCAACCCATCTTCCGGTACGGGAAATGATTAGCTAATACGAGAACCATCGTACTACGCTGGTCATCGTACTTCATCCCCGATCGATTCGTTTCGTCCCCGATACCCACCGCCGCTCCCCCGGCGCGGCGCACCGCAAAGGACACCATGCTCACCGTCAACGCCTATGCCGCCCCCGCCGAGAACGAACCCCTGGTCCCCACCACCCTGCACCGTCGCGACGTCGGCGTGAACGACGTGCTCATCGACATCAAATATGCGGGCATCTGCCACTCCGACATCCACACCGTCCAGGGCGACTGGGGTGAGCAGCACTATCCGCTGACCCCGGGCCACGAGATCGTCGGGCTGGTCACCGAGATCGGTTCCGGGGTCACCAGCCACCAGGTCGGAGATAAGGTCGGCGTGGGCTGCCTGGTCAACTCCTGCCGCGAGTGCGAGAACTGCCTCAAGGGCGAGGAACAGTTCTGCACGGGCGGCAACGTGGGCACCTACGGCGCCGTGGACCGCGACGGAACCATCTCCCAGGGCGGCTACTCCACCGCCGTCGTCGTCGACGCCGACTTCGTGCTGTCCATCCCCGAGGCCCTGGACTTCGCCGCCGCCGCTCCGCTGCTCTGCGCCGGCATCACCACCTACTCACCGTTGCGGCACTGGAACGTGGGCCCCGGCTCCCGCGTCGCCGTCGTCGGGATGGGCGGGCTGGGCCATGTGGGGGTGCAGATCGCCCACGCCCTGGGAGCCGAGGTCACCGTGCTCTCGCAGACCCTCTCCAAGCAGGAGGACGGCAAGCGTTTCGGCGCCGACCACTACTACGCCACCTCCGACCCGGAGACGTTCACCCGGCTGGCGGGCTCCTTCGACTTCATCCTGAACACCGTCAGCGCCGAGATCGATCTGGATGCCTACCTCTCGTTGCTGGCCCTGGACGGGACGCTGACCAACCTCGGGGCCCCGCCGGCCCCGCTCTCGCTCAACGCGTTCTCGCTGATCGGGGCCCGGCGCTCCTTCGCCGGATCGCTCATCGGCGGCATCCGCGAAACCCAGGAGATGCTGGACTTCTGCGCCGAACACGGCGTCGAGGCGGCCACCGAACTGATCGCGGCCGAGCAGATCAACGAGGCCTACGACCGGGTCATGTCCTCGAAGGTTCGCTACCGCGCCGTCATCGACACCTCCACGCTGGACTAGGAAGGCCCCATGCAGAAGAAACTCATCGCCATCGTCGGCGCCGGACCGGGCGTCAGTGCCGGGGTCGCCCGCAGGTTCGGGGCCGAGGGATTCGCCGTCGTCCTGCTGGCCCGGAGTGCCGAGGCGTTGGACGAGCGCGTGTCCGAATTACGCGCAGCCGGCATCGAAGCCCACTCCCTGGTCGCCGATGTGACGGACCCCGAAAGCCTGCGCCGGGCCTTCGCCACACTGGAGTCCGAGTATGGAACCCCCGACGTCCTGCACTACAACGCCGGGGCCATCACCGTCGGCACGCCCTTGGAGGTGACAGCCTCCGACGTTACCCATGACTTCGCCGTCAACGTCGTCGGCGCGCTGGAATGCGCCCAACTGGTGGCCCCTGCCATGCGGGAGCGTGGGTCGGGCACCCTGCTGTTCACCGGAGGGATGCTGGGGGTAAACCCGGTGGCCTCGAGAGTCTCGGCGGCCATCGGCAAGGCCGGACTGCGCAACCTGGTCTTCACCCTGGCCGATGAGCTGGCCGGGACCGGCGTCACCGTCGGCACCGTCACGATCGGCGGCGTGGTGAAGGCCGGGACGTTCTTCGACCCCGATGCCATTGCCGGCTCCTTCTGGGACCTGCATACCGGGGCGGCCACCGGCGAAGTACAGTTCGTCGAGTCCTGAGCGACGGCGCCCCTAGCGCACGTAGCGCAGGGTGCGCCGGACGATCAGGAAGACGGGGATGGACCCCAGGATCACCAGCATCAGCGTGTAGGGGGCGGCTGCGGTGAAGTCCAGGGACTCCCCGTTGGTGGTGGCCCACAGGCCGGTGGCCAGGGTCTTGGAGTTATAGGGCAGCAGCATCAACGTGGTGGTTAGCTCCTTGCTGGCGTCCAGGCCCACCAGCAGGGCGCCGGTGACCACCCCGGGCAGTGCCAGGGGCAGCGAGACCCGGAAGAACCTGCGGACGCTGCCGGACCCCAGCGAGGCGGCCACGTCGTCGTACTTCACCAGGGCCGCCTGCATGCCGACCCGCTGGTTGCTGACCGCCAGCGGGAGGTAGAGGATCACATAGGCCAACACCAGCAGGGCGGCCGTCTTATACATCCCCGGCAGCAACCGGGTGGCCAAAAAGACCAGGGCGAGAGCCAGGATCGCGTTGGGCACCGAGTGGGCCACCCAGATCGAGCGTTCGGTCAGATGCGAGGACACCGAGGGTTTCCGACTGACCCACCAGCTCACCGGGAACGCCAGGATCGTGGCGAAGAGCGCCGCCCATCCCGCGTAGCCCAGGGTGGAGCCCATCGCGGCGAACACCTCGGGCCAATGCACGACGGCGTCCCGATGCGGCGAGGTCAGCCCGCGCACCGTCATCAACACGGTGGGCCCCAACGCCAGGCCGGGAACGACCAGGGCGGCGAGCATGACCACCGGTTTGGACCCGCGCAACCGCCAGCGGGAGGGCGGGCGGACCGACCCGCTGCCGACCGAGCCGGGGACCGTCCGTCCGGAAAAGGCCCGGTTCGCCAGCAGCACCCCGAAGGAGAAGACGGCCAGCAGCACCGAGATGGAGCGGGCCGAGGAGTAGTCGCCGTAGTCGATCATTTCGGCCATGATCGTCGTGGTCAGGGTACGTTGGCGCAGCTGGACCATGGCCCCGTATTCGGAGAGCACATGCAGCGCGACGATCAGCACCCCGCCGGCCAGGGCCGGGCGCAGCTGCGGGACGACGATCCGCCAGAACACGGAGCTCGAACGGGTCCCGAGGCTGCGGGCCACTTCCTCCTGCGCGGGGTCGGTATTGCGCAGGGCGATCACGGCCGGAAGGAAGACATAGGGGTAGAGCGTCAGCGAAAGCACCGCCGTCGCCCCGGCGAAATTGGTGACCAGATCGGTGTGGGGCACGAACATCAGGTTGGCCGAATAGGCCGCGTAGGCGCTGACGAACCCCGGAACGGCCAAGGGCATGGCGAAGAGCACGGTGAGCAGTTTGCGTCCGGGGATGTCGGTGCGCACCACCAGGCTGGCCGCCGCGACCCCCAGCAGGATCGACAGGACCGAAACCGACAGCGTCAGCCCGATGGTCCGGGCGATATCGGGCACCGTGGTGGGGAAAGCGAAGAGCTGGCGGATGTCGGCCAGGGAGAAACCGGCGATGAACAGATAGCTGACCGGCAGGAGTGACAGCACACCGACGGCGACCGCAAGGGATGCGGTCGCCGTCGGCTTTCCGGTGCGGGTGGGCAAGATCAGCTGGACATACCCAAGGACTTCAGCAGGTTCTCCGCCTCGGCCTGGTCGGCCATGATGTCCATGTCGTAGTCGGGGGACTTCACGTCATCGAGGGATCCGACGATCTTGCTTTCGGTGTCCTTGGCGACCGGGTACTGGGCCCCGGAGACGTCGATGTCGCCTTCGGCAATGAGCTTCTGCCCGCCGTCGGCGGCGGTGAGCCACTGGACGAAGTCGGCCGAGGCCTCCTGCTGGTCGGAGGACTTCATGATCGCGGCGCCCGAGGAGAGGATCAGGTTGCCGGCGTCGGCTTCGGGGAAGTGGTGGATCTTCGAGGTCATTTCATCGACACCGCCGACCTCATCGGCCTTGATCCACCAGTAGTAGTGGTTGGACAGGCCCATGGCGTGCTTGCCGGCTTCGACGGTGTCGCGGACGTTGCCGTTCTTCTGCTCGTTGACGCCGTTCTCCTTCAGCCCCTCCAGGAACGTCTTGGTCTTGGCTTCACCGATGGTGGAGATCAGGTACTGCGTGGTGGCCACGAACGCTCCCGAGGGGGCCCAGGCGAACTTGCCCTTGTATTCGGGGTCGTTGATGTCCATCAGGGTCTCGGGGAGGTCGGCTTCGTCGATCTTCTCCGGGTTGTAGTAGAGCACCCGGGTGCGGGCCGCGTAGGCCACCCACTGGTCCTTCTTCGAGTTCAGCTCGGGCTGGACCTGGTCCAGGGTCTCCTGGTCGATGTCGGTGAGCAGGTCCTTCTTGCCCAGCTGGGCCACCGGGCCCGGATCCTCGGAGAGGAAGACGTCGGCCGGGGCGGCATCGCCCTCGGCTTCGATCTGGCCCACCGTGGCGTCGGCCTGGATGTTGAACTTCACGCCGGTCTCATCGGTGTAGGCCTTCGTCAGGCCCTCGATGAGTTCGGCGTGCTGGTCGGTGTAGACGGTCAGTGTCGTATCTTCGCCCGCGGCGCCGGAATTCGACGCGTTGGATTCGGAATCGGCGCCACCTGCCGAACATCCGGTCAGGGCGGCCAGGGAAACAACTGCGGTGGCGGCGAAGACCCGCCGGGAAAGAGTGGAGAACATACGAATACGTCTGGACCTAACTCGGTTGTGTTGCATGGATGGGTACGGACCGCGCTGGCGCACGGAAGACAGCGGCGTCGTGTGCGCCTTAGTGGAGGGGGCTGTGGGGTGCCGGTGGGCCTAGTAGGTGCATACCGCCCGGTCCACCGACAGCGTCACGGATTGGCCGACGTCGAAGGCCTGGTCCCCCATGACCCGGACGGGAACCCGTTCGGGAAGCTGCGGGATGGCCACCTGCAGGACGCCGTCGTGGCCGTAGAAGGACTGGTCGACGACGGTGCCGACGACCCCGGGCAGGCCAACGCCCTCGCCGGCGCCGCGCACGGTGATGTTCTCCGGACGGATCAGCACGTCGCAGAGCCCCGGGCTGCCGTGCCAGGAGCCGATGGCGAGCTCGCCGAAGGCACAGGAGACGGTGGAGCCGCTGGTGCCGGTGGCCGCCCCGCAGGGAATGTCCCCGTCGACGACGACGGCGTCGCCCAGGAAGCGGGCCAGCTCGATATCGCAGGGACGGAAGTAGGTTTCGCGCGGTTTGCCGGCCTGGACCACTTTGCCCTCGCGCATCACCACGAGATGGTCGGCCAGGGTCATGGCTTCTCCCTGGTCGTGGGTCACCAGCACCACGGTGGCACCGATATCGCGCAACAGGGTGCGTACTTCCTCGCGCAGCGACTGGCGCAGGTAGGCGTCCAGGGCGGAGAAGGGCTCGTCGAGCAGGATCACCCGCGGGTTGGGGGCGATGGCGCGGGCCAGGGCGACGCGTTGCTGCTGGCCGCCGGAGAGTTCATGGGGGCGGCGGGATCCGAGGTTGTCCAGGCCGACCAGTTCCAGGACCTCGGCGACCCGGCGGTTGCGTTCGCGGCGGGGCTGGCCGGTGAGCCCGAATCCGATGTTCTGGGCCACCGAGAGGTGCGGGAACAAGGCCCCGTCCTGCGGGACGATACCGACTCCGCGTTCGTGGGCGGAGACCAGGGAGCGTCCGTTGGCGGCCACGTCGCGGCCGTCGATGCTGATGGTTCCCGCGCTGGGGTCCTCGAAGCCGGCGATGGAACGCAGCAGGGTGGTTTTCCCGCAGCCCGAGGGGCCCAGGATGGTGGCGAATTGGCCTTCGGCCACGTCGATATCGACCTGGTCCAGTGCCTGCGCCGGCTCTTGTCCGGCGCGTCCGGAGAAGGTCTTGCTCAACCCACGAATCTTCAACACGCCTTCAGGCTACCCGAGGAAGGTAACCCATACCTAACGAAGGTGACGCTTCCTACATCACGCCAGTGTGCACTTATTCGCTGACTTGCCGTTTTTTAACCGTGATAGGTGATTTCCACGCGACGGTTGGCCGCCCGGGTCGACGGATCCTTGGGGTCCTCGCGCTCCACCGGCTGGGTATCCGCATGGCCTGCGACCTTGGTCTTGAGATCCGGGCGCTTCGTGGACACCACCGTGGCCACGGACTTCGCCCGGTCGGTGGATAGCTTCTGATTGTCCACCTTCCCCTTCACCGAATCCGTATGCCCGTCGATCCGGATCCTGGCCCCCTTCGGAACGTCCTTCACGAGCTTCTCGATCCGCTGCGCAGCGGTCCCCGGCAACGTGGAGCTGTCGGGAGTGAAGAGGATGTCGGTCGAGAGGGTGATCGTCGTTTCTTCGTCCTTGGTCTCCACCTGTTCGACCTCTGAGACCGCCCCCTTGAGTTTCCAGGTGTGCACTCCTCTGGTCGGATCCCAGACATGCACCGACTTCGCCAGTTGACCCTTCGTGGGCTCGGGCAAGTCCTCGGACTGGGTGGTGTCCGCGACGGCGATCACCGGGGCCACCATCAACGTGGCCAGAACAACGGCGGATCCGCGCAGTGCGCGCCTGGTCATCGTCCTCATCGTTCGATCGGCACCTTCGTGAACTCGGGCATGTCACCGAACAGCCTCAGATCCACCTCGTCGATCTCGTCCTCGGGGGCGGCATACATCCCCCACCAGATCACCGGCTCGCCATTGGTGGTCTTGGTATGCAGGCGGTCGACGGTCCACAGGTCACTCAGCTGGCGAATGACCGAGTACTCCTTGAGGTTCTCCCGGTCGATCAGTAACGGATCCAACGCGCCCTCTCCAGTCAGTTCGTAGATGGGCAGGGTTTTCGACTCGCTCACGGAAGTGAAATGCGGAGTCAACACCAGGGTGAGCTTCATCGTCTCCCCCTGCACTTCCAGGGATTGGACCCCGAAGGTGACCTTGTCCTTGGTCCCGGGAAGCTGGTATTCCTGCTCGGCCAACACCTTGCTCGTATCCATCTCGGCGATACCAATGTCCGAGTCTTCCGCCACGTCCTGGCCATCATCGCCGGAGGTACCGGACGACGACGGGGACGAGGAACCGCTGGTCCCGGTGGTGGACTGCGGGGAGTCTCCAGCGCTGCAGCCAGCCAACAGCATCGCGGCGACGGCAGCCGTAGTGATCAGGGGCCAGGTCTTCTTCATCAGGTCTCCGGGGTTCGAGTGCAGATACGGGCCGTGCCACATCCATGGACTGTTCAAGGTACTAACTATTATGTTGCGGGTCACCATTGCTCCATCACGTCGCTGCCATGGACTGGCGGGTCATTGCTGGATGGGCACATTGGTGAAGTCGGGCATATCTCCGAAGATCCGGAGGTCCACCGAATCAATCCCGTCCTCGGGCGCAGCATAGATTCCCCACCAGATGATGGGCTCACCGTTGGTGGTATTGCTCATGGTGTCCACTTGCCACCGTTTATTGAACGTATCGCTAACGATCGAATACTCCTTATGGTGTTCCCGGTCGATCAACCGCGGGCTCAGGTACCACGGATCGGTGATCTTGGAGATCGACACCTGGTCCGTCTCCCCCAAGGAGGAGAACTCGGGCGTCAGCACGAGAGTGAGCTTCATGGTGTCCCCGTCCACGACCAGGGATTTAATCCCGACCGTGACCTGGTCATTGGTACCGGGAAGCTCGTATTCCTGCTTGGCCAGCACCTGATGCGAGTCCCCCGGGGCCGCTTCGCCCGCCGAGGCGGTCGCGGGCGCCGTCCGGGAGGAGGCTTCAGCATCTTCCGGATCGGAATCACCGCCGCTACAGCCGACGAGGAGGGCTGCGGACAATGTCACGGTGGTGATCAGGGGCCAGGTGCTTTTCATCAGGTCTCCGGGTCTGGGTGGTGGTGCGGCCCATCCGCACCCCAAGAACACTCAATATACTAACCTCGTCCACCGATTCAACCAGAGGGCCGTCGTCACCACGGTGTAGCGCGAAGCCCTTTCATCAGGAACGACGGCCGGCGGTGGCCTGCGGCGTGGTGAGGTCCCTGATGCGCTCCAGGGCGTGCTGCACCACCTCGGCATCGGGTCCCACCGGGTCGGTGACAAGCCGGTCGATCACGGGCATCAGCGCGGTGGCATCCTCGGCCACGAGCCGGTGGCCGGCGTCGGTCAGGATGATGTCGAAACTGCGGCGGTCGGCCTGGCTCTGGGACCGCGTCACGAGCCCTCGGGCCTCAAGCCGGTCGACCAAACCGGTCGTCCCGCTGGTCGACGTCGAGGTTTGCGCCGCCAGGTCGCGCATCGACAGGCGGTGCTGGTCACTGCGCGCGAGCCGAAGCAAGGCGTCGAATTCCTTGCCCAGCAGGCCATGGGCGGCGTGGACCTCGTCCATCGCCTTGGCCAGTCCGCGCTGGACTTCGAGGAGCAGGCCCACCAGGGTCAGGCGGTCGTCGGTCAGGGCGGGAGCCGTTCGGTTCGTCGGGGTGGAAGCCATGCTGCCATCGTCCCACAGGTAGTCCGTTGACGGACTACTCTTCGGCGTGCACACTGTTAGTACGCTAACGGACCATCCACCCAAGGAGCATCATGTTCAATGCACCCCGCCCCACCCCCACCGTGACCGTCTGGTCGGATATCGGTTGCCCCTGGGCGACCCTGGCCCTGGCCACCCTGCGCACGGCGATCGAGCAGCGAAACGCAGCGGTCGACATCGACCATCGGGCCTTCCCGTTGGAGTTGTTCAACGCCGGCCCCACGCCGCAGGACATCGTCGATCCGGAGATCGTCGCCATCGCCAGCCTGCTGCCCGAGTTGGGATGGAGTTGCTGGTCGGCCCCGGCATCGTCCTACCCGGTGACCACCCTCCCGGCCATGGCGGCGGTGCAGGCGGCCAAGCATCCCGACGTCGGCGGACTACGTGCCAGCGACCAGCTCGACGCCGCACTGCGGCAGGCGTTCTACATCGACCACCGCTGCATCAGCATCCATTCGGTCATCCTGGATACCGCGCGGACCTGCCCCGATCTGGATCCCGTGCAACTGGAACGACAGCTGGCCCAAGGAGCCGGCATCGCCGCGATCCACCATGACTTCGAGCAGGCCCGCTCCCTGCCGATCCAGGGCAGCCCCGTCGTCGAGACCGCCGACGGCGCGCGTCACCACAACCCCGGGGCCACCTATCATTGGACCAGCCCGCCCCCGACCGGATTCGCCCGGCTGGAGCACTACGATCCGCAATGGGCCGAGGACCTCCTGGATCAACTCACCCCCGGCCGGCGGTCCGAGGCCGACGCCGGCGCCCCTCCGGCCGGGGTCCCCTCACGCTGGTAACGTGACGAGCCGACGATCGACGGAGGATCCATGCCGCACCACCCCCGGGGCCGCACCATGCATATCGGTGAACTGGCCGAGCGGACCGGCCTATCGCTGCGCACCATCCGGCATTACGACGACGTCGGCCTCCTGCCGGCGAGCGCGCGCACCGAGGGCGGTTTCCGGGTCTTCGCCGAGACGGATTTTGACCGCCTGATGCACATCAAGGCCATGAAACCGCTGGGGTTCAGCCTCGAGGAGATCACCGAACTGCTCTCCGTCATCGAGGAGGCCGCCCCCGGAGCCCAGCGGGCCGAACGCGCCGGACATTTTCTGGAACGCGCCCGTCACGAACGCGAAAAACTGGCCCGCTATCTGGTCCAGGCCGATGAGCTCATCATCGAGCTCGAATCCCTGACCGGCCGATGAGCCTCCCCGACGATGCGAACCCAACCCTCACGTTAGGGTAGAGTTCGCTCCGGCCCTTTTCACGGTTGGTCCCCCGAAACCAGCCCGAGGCACCGCCGGTGCTTTCCCGGCCGCGCAGCGCAGCGCACCCCTGACATCCCCGCAGCATCCTGAACGCCGCACCGTGACGATGACCCGAACGGAGGCCCGCGTGGCCATCGACACCCCCAGCACGACGCTGACGCCCGAAGAGCGCCAGTCGGTCCTGCGCACCTTGAAGTCCCCGCGCCTGCTCAAGACCGAGATCCTGGCCGGGCTGGTCGTGGCCTTGGCGCTGATCCCCGAGGCCATCGCCTTCTCCATCATCGCCGGGGTCGATCCACGCGTCGGATTGTTCGCCGCTTTCACCATGGCCGTCACCATCGCCTTCGTGGGTGGGCGTCCGGCCATGATTTCCGGCGCCACCGGTGCCATCGCCCTGGTGATCGCCCCGCTGGTGGCCAGCCACGGGACCGACTACTTCATCGCCGCCGTCCTGCTGGCAGGACTCCTGCAAATCGTGTTGGCCGTCCTCGGGGTGGCGAAGCTGATGCGGTTCATCCCCCGCCAGGTGATGGTCGGCTTCGTCAACGCGCTGGCCATCCTGATCTTCTCGGCCCAGGTCCCCGAACTGCTCGGCGTTCCGTGGCTGGTCTACCCGCTGGTGGCCCTGGGCCTGCTCATCGTCTTCGGCCTGCCGAAACTGACCACCGCGGTCCCCGCCCCGCTGGTCGCCATCGTCGTGATCACCCTGATCACCGTGTTGACGTCCATGAACGTGCCCACCGTCGGTGGCAAGGGAGATCTTCCCGATTCCCTGCCGGGCCTGGTCTTCCCGAACGTCCCGCTGAGTTGGGAAACGCTACAGATCATCTTCCCGTTCTCCCTGGCGATGGCCTTCGTGGGTCTACTCGAATCGTTGATGACCGCCAAGCTCGTCGATGACGTCACCGATACCCGCTCGAGCAAGACGCGCGAGTCCTGGGGCCAGGGCGTGGCGAACATCGTCACCGGGCTCTTCGGCGGCATGGGCGGTTGCGCCATGATCGGCCAGACCATGATCAATGTGAAGGCCTCCGGCGCCCGAACCCGGATCTCCACGTTCCTGGCCGGTGCCCTGCTGCTGGTCCTGGTGGTCGCCCTGGGCGATATCGTGGCCCTGATCCCCATGGCCGCCCTGGTGGCCGTGATGATCTTCGTCTCCGTGGCGACCTTCGACTGGCATTCCATCAAACCCTCCACACTGCGGATGATGCCCAAGAGCGAAACCACCGTCATGGTCGTCACCGTGATCGGCACCGTGGCCACCAACAACCTCGCCATCGGCGTCGGCGTCGGCGTGCTCACCGCCATGGTGCTCTTCGCCCGCCGGGTCGCACACTTCGTCACCGTCGATCGTGATCTCGAGGAACACGACGGCGAACAGCTGGCCACCTACCGGGTCCACGGCGAACTGTTCTTCGCTTCCTCCAACGACCTGTACACCCAGTTCGACTACGCCGGGGACCCCGAGCGCGTGGTGATCGACCTGCATGATTCCCACCTCTGGGATGCCTCGACCATCGCCGCGCTGGACTCCATCACCGAGAAATACGAGAAGTACGGCAAGGCGGTCTCCGTCCAGGGGCTGAACACCGCCAGCCTGGAAATGCGCCGGCGGATGGCGGGCAAGCTCGGCGGCTAGCCGACCTTCCTCCAAGTCCGGTGCATGAGCCGGGGGCTAGAGTCCATAGCAGGCGTGGACATGAGGTTCATGCGAACTGCTCGTCTCCGGAGGTCCCGATGCCCAGCACATCCACGGTTTTCACGAATGCCCAGGTCTTCGACGGGGTGGCCTTCCTTCCGGAGCCGGCAGACGTCGTCTTCGTGGACGGCCGCGTGGCAGCTGTCGGCCCCGGCGCCGGGGATGCGGCCCCACATGCCTCGGCCACCGTCATCGACTGCACGGGCAAGACGGTGCTGCCCGGGATGATCGACCTGCACATCCATGTCACCTCCTCGAACCCGGGTTCGTTGCACGCCGTTGCCGAGCCGTTCTCACTGCAGTTCTACGAGTCGGTGCACAACCTCGAGGCCACGTTGCGGGCGGGGATCACGTCGGCCCGCGATGCCGGTGGTGCCGACCTGGGCGCCCAGGTAGCCCAGGCTTCCGGGCTCATCCAGGGGCCCCGCCTGCGTCTGGCGATTTCGATCATGTCCCAGACCGGCGGACACGGGGATTTCTGGCTGCCTTCGGGGGTCTCGGCCCCCGCCCTCGGTCCACACCCCGGACGGCCCAGCGGGGTGGCCGACGGGGTCGAAGAAGTGCGCAAAACGGTGCGCACGATGCTGCGCGCCGGGGCCGACCAGATCAAGATCTGCTCCACCGGCGGGGTCCTCTCCCCCGCCGACGATCCCCGCCACTCACAGTTCAGCCCCGAAGAGATCCGGGTCGTCGTCGACGAAGCCGAAGCCCAGGGCAAGTACGTCATGTCCCATGCCCAGGGCACCGCTGGAATCTGCAATGCCCTCGATGCCGGCGTGCGGACCATCGAACACGGCATCTATCTCGACGACGAGACCATCCAGGTCTTCCTGGACCGGGGCGCCTACCTGGTGCCCACGCTGGCCGCCCCGGCAGCGGTCATCAGGAAGGCCGAGGCCGGAAACAGTGGCCTACCGCAAACCGTGATCGACAAGGCCTACCGGGTCCACGAAGACCACCGGGGCTCGGTCGCCCGGGCCATTGCGGCCGGAGTAAAGATCGGCATGGGCACCGATTCGGGGGTCGGTATCCATGGCGAGAACCTCGAGGAGCTGGCCCTGCTGGCCGACGCCGGGATGTCACTGCAACAGGTGTTGGCTTCCACCACCTCGGTGGCGGGGGAACTGATCACCCCTGAGCACTCGGTGGGTCGGCTGGCCGAAGGCTATCTGGCCGACGCCGTCGTCCTGAACGGGAAACTGGAATCCACCGACCAGCTCGCGGATCTGCACTCCATGATCGAGCGGGTCTTCCAGGACGGCGTCGAGCAGTTCGGCCCGGAATCCCGGCCCCGGAACTGATGTCGCTGCGGTGCAGCGCGTGGCATGCTGATCACATGAAACGTGCCGCGTCGATCCTCCGGCACAGCCACCACCGACAGCGCCGCGGACCGGTTCCCCGAGGACGTCTCCACGGTCACCGTTCAAGGACGCGACCTAGAGAACGGTTACGGGGGCTCGACCCTGGAGGTCAGCCTCGGGAACTGAGGGGCGGGTGCGCTGGACCTTGCGTGCTGTCGCCAGTCTGGCCAGGACCAGGACGGTGACGACGGTGACGGCCACCGAGAGGAGCAGATCCAGGAGGCCGACATCATCGGCGTTGGCGTCGGCGACCCCGAAGGCGACGAAGGCGAAGATGCTGGCATTGGTGACGATATGCAGGGCGATCGCCGCCTCCAGTCCCCCGGTACGCCAGCTCAACCAGCCGGCGGCGATCGCGAAAACGGCGATGTCGAGCTGACCCAGCAGCTCGTAGTCGTGGCCGAGCACGAACAGCGGCACCGGCAGCAGGATCGCGAAGGCCGGATGCCGTAACCAGCCACCAAGGGTCTGCATCAGATAGCCGCGGAAGACGTACTCCTCGGCAGCTGCCTGAAACGGGACCACCAGCAAGGCGGCAGCCAAGACGGCCAGGGTCCTGCCGCCGTCGTACATGAATTCCCCGCCCTCTTCGGTGCCGGGCAGGAACTGTGCCACCAGTTGGGCGATGACGTTGATCCCCAGCGCGGCGCCCAGACACCAGAGCAGCCAGGTCCAGCGCAGTCGCCCGGTGACCGAGGAGAGCAGACCGACGGGCCGTGTGCCCACGATCAGCGTGGCCAGCCAGAGGGCCGGAATCATCAAGGCCAAGGAGACGAGCAGGGGGATCAAGACGAAGGGGTCGTTCATGTCCGGGACTCCGGAGCCCAGCAACACTCCGTCGATGATGCGTTCGAATCCGGGGCTCAGCAGCCCGACGATGACGACAGCCAAGAAGGCGGCGATCATGAAGCCCACATAGAGGCCGACCCCGATCAGCCCGACCAGCAGCGGCTTCCACCACCGGTATCCGGCCCCGTCGCGGGCCAACCGGTGGTAAGACATGGGCGAGGCGTCGCCGGTCTCGGTAGTCGGCGATGGCTGAGGTGTGTTGGTGCTCGTCATGAACCCATCCTTTCCCATATCCCGCCGTCACCGCATCGACCGTCGGAACGAAAAATATCGGGCCTAAAGGATGAGTGCCAAACCGACCGTGGGGAGGATGTCTGCGCAGTACCGGCTGGATAGGGTTGAGCCTATGACCACCGCCGAACTTTCTGTCCCACCGCAGTCCCGCCTCCGCCGGGCCTGGAGCGGTACCTGGCGTCTGGTGGTCGCCGTGCTGCTCGGGATCGTCGCCTTCGCCGTCGTCTATGCCCCGGTCTTCGAACTGGACCCCTCAGGGCCTGCCGGGGAAACCTTCGGTGTGCTGATCTTTGTGGACCTGGTCTTGGGGCTCCTCTGCTTCCTCCTGTATCCCTTCAGGCATCGGGCACCGCGCACCCTCACCATCCTGCTCGTGGTTTTCGCCTCGTTCTCCACCCTGGGCTCGGCCGCCGCGATGCTGGCTCTCGTCTCCTTGGCCACCCGGCGCCGCTGGGCGGAAATCATCATCGTCTCGGTGCTGTTCATGGGCGCCTCGTTTCTTGTGGAAACCAGCATGCCCCTGCTGCCCGGGGAGGAACCCCTGGAGCCCTGGTGGCTTGTCGTCCTTTTCGTCGTCATCTTCACCGCCGTCCTGGTCCTGACCGGGATGTATATCGGTGGGCGCCGACAGTTACGGGCCGCTCTGGAGGCTGAGTTGGCCAGCAACCGGCGCAGCCAAGACGCCCAGTTGGAGCAGGCCCGGGCCAACGAACGCACCCGCATTGCCCGGGAAATGCACGACGTACTGGCCCACCGGCTCTCCCTGGTGGCCCTGCATGCCGGCGCTCTGGAATACCGTACGGACCTACCGGCCGAACAAGTCAGCGAGGCCGCCGGGGTGATTCGCGCCAACGCCCATCTGGCCGTCAGCGAACTCCGCGAGGTCCTGGGTGTCCTGCGTGATCCGGCGACCGTCTCAAACGAACCAAACTCCACGACTCCCCCGCCCACGCTCGGACGCCTCGAGGCCCTGCTCGCCGAAAACCGCGAGGCCGGAACCCCCACCGTCCTGGAGGGGAACCCGCCCGGAGCCACCGAACTGGAGGCACTGGATGAAACGAGCAGCCGGACCGTGTTCCGGGTCCTGCAGGAGGGGCTGACCAATGCCCGCAAGCACGCCCCAGCGCAGACCGTCTACGTGCGGTTGGCCGGTAACCCGGGTGGACGGCTCACGGTGTCGCTGCGCAATGGCCTCACCGACAGGACCCGTGCGCTAGTGCCAGACGTCAAAGCCACTGGCCCCAACGCTGCCCCGGCCTCGGGCATGGGACTGACCGGACTCTCGGAACGCGTCAGATTGGCCGGTGGATCGCTGAGCGCCGCGGACGACGGCGAGGGTCACTTCGTCGTGGAGGCTTGGGTCCCATGGAACCGGTAGATACGAGCATCAAGGTGGTGCTGGTCGATGACGAGAACCTGGTGCGGGCCGGGCTACGGCTGATCCTGAACGGGGATCCGCTGATCGAGATCGTCGGCGAAGCCGGCGATGGTGTTGCGGCATTGGACGTGATCCGCGATGCCCGGCCCGACGTCGTCCTCATGGATGTGCGCATGCCGACCATGGACGGGCTGGCGGCGACCCGGGAACTGCTCGCCCGGGACCCCGAGCTGAAGATCCTGGTGTTGACGACCTTCGACACCGACGACCTGGTGTTGCAGGCTCTGGAGCTCGGTGCCAGTGGCTTCCTCCTCAAGGACACCCCGCCGGCCCGCCTGGTCGAAGCGGTGCATCACGTTGCCGGCGGCGGGTCCATGCTCTCCCCCGCGGCCATCGGACATCTGGTCACCGCGGCCACCGCCCACCGGGGCCAGGCACAAGCCGATACCGAAGCCACCCGCAAGATGGCCCTGCTCACCGAGCGTGAACGAGGCATCGCGACGGCTGTGGCCCGGGGGCTCTCCAATGCCGAGATCGCCGAGCACCTCCACATCAGCATCACCACGGTGAAAACCCATGTGGGGCGGGTGCTGGATAAGCTCGGCGCCGAGAACCGGGTGCAGATCGCCCTGCTGGTTCACGACGCCGGCCGGGGCCTCAGCTCCTAGCTTCGCCCGCAGTGACGGTGCGGGCTACCGCTCAGCCGGAACACACACCGGTGGATGCCAGTTCCAGTTCCACCGCATCTGCGGCGCACCGGTCCCCGGATAGCGCGGCGGCCACGGAGCGGACCTGTTCGTAGCCGGTGGCCAGCAGGAACGTCGGTGCCCGGCCGTAGCTCTTGGCCCCGACCAGGTAGAACCCGGATTCGGGGTGGGCCAGCACGGACTCCCCGTGGGCCGGGACGGTGCCACAGCTG
This sequence comes from Arthrobacter sp. 179, assembly GCF_052379645.1. NCBI lineage: Bacteria > Bacillati > Actinomycetota > Actinomycetes > Micrococcales > Micrococcaceae > Arthrobacter > Arthrobacter sp. 179. The sequence continues at coordinate 30,484 of NZ_JBQSYU010000007.1, forward strand.
TGGAACTCGGGATCAATCAGCGAACCCAGTGCCCGGGGTGCCTCGACCGCTGGATCCAGGTCCAGGCGCAGTTCGGCCAGCGGCCGCAGATCGGGCCGGAAGCCGGTGGCCGGAACCAGCGCGTCGACGATGAGTTCCCGTTCGTCGGCTGTCAGGACGCTCAACCGTTCCCCGGAAACCAGCCGGGTGATCGAGAAGTTCTCTTCGATGGTGACGTCGCCGGATTCGACCAGTCGGCGCAGGCTGGCCCCGAGTTGTCCGCGGGCCGGGAGCTGGTCTGCGGCTCCGCCGCCGTAGAGCCTGACCGGGTCGGCGGTGCCGCGCAGTCCCCACAGGATGCGGGTTTCGGGGTGGCGTTGGCGCAGCCGGCCCAGGCTGATCAGGGTGTTTGCTGCCGAATGTCCGGCACCGAGGACCATGACGGTTTTGCCCGCCAGCCGGTCTTGGTCCTCGCCGAGTGGGTCAGGTAGTGGGGAGGTGATGAACCCGCACCTGCGGGCTTCGGCCTCGCCGAGGGCTTCGAGCCCCGAACGTCCCACGGGGTTCGGGGTCCCCCAGGTTCCTGAGGCGTCCAGGACGGCCCGGCCCAGGATCTCGGTCTCCCCGCCGGGTGTGGCGACCCGGATCAGGAACGCGGTGGCTTCGCGGCCTGCGGTCCGGGTGCGGTCGAGACCTTTTCCGTCGTCGTGGACGCGGGAGACGTGGGTGACGCGGTGGTTATACCGGATGCGGGGCGCCAGTTCGGGGTGTTCGGCCAGTGGCACCAGGTACTCGGAGACGAGTTCGGCACCGGTGGGCAGGTGGGCTGCGCGAGGTGTCTGCCAGTCGGCGGCGTAGCCGGGGGCCGGGGTTTCCAGGAGCCGGCGGGCTGCCGGGTCAATATTGTAGCGCCAGGTGGAGAACAGTTTGATATGCCCCCAGTTGCTGATGGCCGCTCCCGGGGTGGCACCGGCTTCGAGCACCAGCACCTCCTGGTCTCGTTCGCGCAGCTGGGCGGCGGCGGCCAGGCCGATGGGTCCTGCACCGATGATGATCACCGGCAGGGTGTTTTCACGATCCATGCTGTGTTCCTCCTGCTTGCTGTTGCGTTCTTTCCAACGGTTCGACCCCCGGCAGCAGCTCGGCGATCAACGTCTGGACCCGGGAGTGGATGTCATCGCGGATGGGCCGCACGGCGTCCACTCCTTGTCCTGCAGGATCGGCGAGCTGCCAATCCTCGTAGCGTTTGCCGGGGAAGATGGGGCAGGCGTCGCCGCAGCCCATCGTGATGACGACGTCGGATTCCTGAACTGTCTCAGTCGTCAGGACCTTGGGCTGTTGGGTGGAGATGTCGATGCCGATTTCGGCCATCGCCCTCACCGCTGCCGGGTTGACGCTCTCGGCGGGTTGGGAGCCTGCCGAACGGACCTCGATGCGGCCTGCGGCCAGCTGCTGCAGGAAGCCGGCGGCCATCTGGGAGCGTCCGGCGTTGTGGACGCAGACGAACAGGACGGAGGGGATGTGAGTCTGGCTCATGCGCTGACCTTTCGTGGGGTACCGGTGGTGAAGAATTTGCGGGACCACAAGGCCACATAGACCAGCCCCACCAGAACCGGCACCTCGATCAGGGGCCCGACGACTCCTGCCAGTGCTTGACCGCTGGTGACCCCGAAGGTGGCGATGGCGACCGCGATGGCCAGTTCGAAATTGTTTCCCGACGCGGTGAAGGCCAGCGTGGTGGTGCGTTCATACCCCATGCCCAGACCACGCCCGATGAGCATCCCGGCGCCGAAGACGACGGTGAAGTAGATGAACAGCGGTATCGCGATGCGGACGACGTCCAGGGGTTGGCCGATGATCGTATCCCCCTGGAGGGCGAAGAGCACGACGATGGTGAACAACAGGCCGTAGAGGGCGAAGGGACCGATCTTCGGCAGGAAGGTGCCCTCATACCAGTCGCGGCCCTTGGCTCGTTCACCGAAGGTCCGGGTCAGGAATCCTGCCACCAGCGGGATGCCCAGGAACACCAGGACGGAGAGGGTGATCGTCCAGACGGAGAAGCCCGCGCTGGTGGTCGGCAGGCCGAGCCAGCCGGGTAGGACCTGGAGGTAGAACCAGCCCAGCGCGCCGAAGGCGACAACCTGGAACACCGAGTTGATGGCCACCAGGACGGCGGCGGCTTCACCGTCTCCGCAGGCCAGGTCGTTCCAGATCAGGACCATGGCAATGCAGCGGGCCAATCCCACAATGATCAGCCCGGTGCGGTATTCGGGCAGATCGGACAGGAAGATCCAGGCCAGGGCGAACATGAAGGCCGGGGCCAACAGCCAGTTCACGACCAGGGAGGTGACCATCAACTTCCTGTCGCCGATGACCCTCCCGGTTTCGTTATAGCGGACCTTGGCCAGGACCGGATACATCATCACCAACAGTCCGATGGCGATGGGCAGGGAGACCCCGGCGACCTGCAGGGAATCCAGCGCTTCCCCCAATCCGGGGATCACCCGTCCCAGTCCGAGCCCGACGGCCATGGCCGCGAGGATCCAGACGGCAAGGTACCGGTCCAGGGTGGAGAGCTTCTTCGTGACGTGTCCGGTGTCGGCGGGCACGGCGGTGCTGTTCATAGTGTGGGACTCCCAGGGTATATATCGACGAACATCGATGTGTCGAGTATGGTGGTCGATATCGACAGATGTCAATCTCCCGATCGGGAGCGCCAGAAAGCAGGGCAGCTCATGTCCACGTCAGCCACCGGCCAGGTCCCAAGGGGCGCCGGCCCGGCATCCACTGCCACGAAACCGGCACCGGGGTGCGCATCCTCCCCCGCCCGTATTCCACTGGAGATCGAGGAAGCCGAAGCGCTGTCCGCCTCGTTCAAGGCGCTCGCCGATCCGAGCCGGCTACGGATCCTGTCCATCGTGGCTGCCGACACCAACGCCGAGACCTGTGTCTGCGATCTGTCCGAGCCGCTGCAGTTGGGCCAACCCACGGTCTCCCACCATCTGAAGATCCTGGTCGACGCCGGCTTCCTCCACCGTGAGAAGCGCGGGGTCTGGGCCTACTACTCCCTGGTCCCCGGGGCCTTGGATCACGTGGCGGAGACCTTGGCCGCGGGGCTCTAACCGCTTCATTCGTTTTCACGCATCCGCGTAGGCTCAGCACATGATGACTCCCCGGCTGCAGTCCCTCATCGAAACCTTCGATGCCATCCCCCACCCCGACTGGGTCACCATCGTCCTGACTTCCTGCCTGAAGCGGTTGGGTTCCGGCGGCCCGACCGCGTGGGAATGCGTCGAGGTGTTCGACGCTTGGGTGGACAAGGGCGCGATGTTCATCGTCTACACCTCCCCCTGGGGACCCACTGTCGGGCTAATGCGCGGTGCAGAGGATCCGGACTGTGAGGATCCCGTCGAGCAGGGTCAAAACATTGCAGATGTCGACGTCGCCGAGCCGTTGGGGACCTACATCGACCGTTTGACTTTCGACGCGAATGGACTGGGCTGGTGGGGCGATCCGCTGGTGGGAACCGTATTGGAAAATGGGAGCGCCTTTTTCTAACGGCGTTTAGGTCTTCTTCACCAGAGCCTTCTGCAGCACTTCGGCGAGGTGGAGGCCATCGACTCCTGTGCCTTCGGTGATCTGCGTGCGGCAGGAGAACCCATCGGCCAACACCAGGTCCCCTGCTTCCCGGGCTCGAATTGCTGGGAAGAGTTCGCGTTCGCCCAGGGTCTTGGACAATTCCGCATGCCCCGGCTCGAAGCCCCAGTTGCCCGCTAGGCCGCAACAGCCGGTTTTGATCTCTTCTTCACGCACGCCCACACTCCGCAGCACCGTTGCCGCGGGACCATGGTCACCCTGCGAGCGTTCATGGCAATGCACTTGGCTGACCGCCGTGGCGTCCAATTCCTCGAAGGGCCACTCAGTGCCGGACTCTCCGTTGGCCGGGACCCGGTGTTCGATGAGCCCGCCCAAGGACACGACGGACTTCGCCATCAGGGCCGCCCGGGGATCATCCGGCAGCATCTCCGGCAGATCGTGTGCCAGCAGGACGGTGCAGGAAGGTTCCAAACCCACCACCGGATATCCAGCGCGAAGATAGGGCTCCATCACATCCAAGGTTCGGGTCAGCACCTTCTGTGCCATATCGAGTTGTCCGGTTGAATGCCAGGTCAGCCCGCAACAGACGAATCCCTGGGGCATGACCACGGTGTAGCCCAAGGCTTCGAGCACCTCGACGGCGGCCAGCCCCGGCCCCGTGTCCAAATGATTGGTGAACGAATCGGGCCACAGCACCACAGTGCCTGCATCGCGGGTCCCCACTCCGGCACGGGGGCCATTGGATGGCTGACGACGGGCGAACCACGATTGGAGACTAGACGGCGCGAAGGAAATCATGGCTCGGCTGGGTTCGATGCCCCCAAGTTTCTTGACCAGCTTCTCCACTGTGCCGATCCCCAGCAGGCGGTTGGTCACCGAGGCCATCCCGGGGATCCGGTGCAGCACATGGGTCAGCAGCGGCAGCCAGCCCATGCTGTAGTGGGCCATCGGCCGGATGCGCCGCTGGTAGAACTTATGCAGGAATTCCGACTTATAGGTCGCCATATCCACGTTGACCGGGCATTCACTGGCACAGGCCTTGCAGGACAGGCAGAGATCCAAGGCATCCTTCACCTCGGTGGAACGGTAGGCCTGGGGCAGGGATTCGCCCCGGAACATTTCAGAGAGCACCCGGGCGCGGCCGCGGGTCGAGTCGACTTCGTCTCCCGTGGCTTGAAAGGAGGGGCACATGGCCCCTTCGTCGGATCGGCAGGCACCGACCCCGACGCAGCGGTTCACCGCGTTCACCAGTGAGCCGCCGTCACGGCTCAGGGCTTGGACGGGAAGCAGCTCGAAACTGCGTTGGCCGGGACCGGGGCGGACCCGATCGTCAACGACCTCGGGGTCAACCAAGACCCCGGGGTTGAAGATCCGTCCCGGGTCCAGGATGTTCTTGAAGGTGCGGAAGGCCTCCAGGGCTTCGCGGCTATAGATCCGGCGCAGCAGTTCGGAGCGAGCCCGGCCGTCACCATGCTCCCCTGACACCGAACCGCCATAACGGGCAATCGTGTCGGCGGCTTCCTCCATGAAGGAACGAAAGTCGGCGACCCCCTCATCGGTTCCTAGCGTGAAGGAGAGCCGGATGTGGACGCAGCCCTCACCAAAGTGTCCGAAAGGGATTCCGCGCAGCCCGTGCCGGTCCATCAAGGCGTACAGATCACGCAGGTAATGGGCCAAATGCTTCGGTGGCACCGCCGAGTCCTCCCAGGAGGGCCAAGCCTCCCCACCGTCGGGCAGGCGGGTCACGATGCCGGCGGCGGCCTCACGGATGCGCCAGAGCGCCCGGGCCTCCGCATGCTCGGTGACCACAATCGATGACGTGGCCGTAGTGACCGAAGCAACGAAGTCTTCGGCATTTCCCCTGGCCTGCTCGACCGTATCGCCGACGGCCTCACAGAACAGCCAGCCTCCGGCGTCCTGCCCGCCGGCCGGATCATTGACCCCGGGCAGCTCCGAGCCCGCCAAGTCCTGGCCGGGGCGTGAACGCAAGGCTTCGAGCAGGTCGTAGCCCATGCCTTCGGCGGTCGTCATCCCGGTACCGCGGACCACGGCCGCGGCCTCGGCGGCATCGAAGACGGTCTCGAAGGCCAGCACGGCCAGCGCGCTGGCCAGTGGACGCTTGACCAGCTTCACGGTCATCTCGGTGATGATCCCGCAGGTCCCCTCGCTGCCGGCCAGGGCCTTGGCGGCGTCGAAGCCGTTCTCGGCCAGCAGGTAGTGGAGCCCGTAGCCGGAGACCTGGCGCGGGAACTGCCCCAGGTCGGTCCGCAGGGTCTTCAGGTTCCCATCCCGCAGCGCCAGCAACTTGGCGTTGATTTCGGGATCGTCGGTACCGTCGGGTCCAAAGACGACTTCCCGGCCGTCGGCGAGCATCAAGGTCACCGATTCAAGGTTCTCCGCCGCGGTCCCCCACTCCAGTGAATGTGAACCGCAGGCATTATTGGCCACCATTCCCCCAATGGTGCAGCGGCTATGCGTGGAGGGATCCGGGCCGTAGGTCAGCCCGAATTCCCCGGCTGCATCGCGGAGCTGGTCGCAGATCACCCCTGGCTGGACCCTAGCCGTTCGCGCCTGGGGGTCAATGGAAAGAATCTGGTTGAAGTAGCGGGAGGTGTCGAGTACCAGCCCTTCCCCGATGCCGTTGCCGGCCACCGAGGTTCCTCCACCACGCATGGTGATCGACCAGTTCTTTTCGCCGGCCAGGGCGACGGCACCGCGGAGATCTTCAACGCTGCGCACTTCCAGTACTGCCGCGGGAAGGCGCCGATAGATCGAGGCGTCCGAAACGTAGGCGGCCCGGGTGGTCATGTCCGTGCGTAGTAGTTCATGGATCGTTCCCGGGGGCACCGCCTTGAAGGGGTTTGGCGCTAGTTGTTCCACTGCTGCTCCTCACGATCACGACTTGAATTAGAGTAACATGTTACTTATGAGCATCCAGCCTTCGGCCCCCGGCACCACGAGCAACAGCCCGGGAGCCGGGAACGCCCCTCCCGTCAGGAGGTCGTTGACCGAGCAGGTCATGGACTTCGTGCGCACTGCCACAGCCTCGGGGGATCTGCGTCCCGGCGAGCTCTACAGCGTCTACCAACTGGCTGAACGTCTGGGTTTCTCACGATCCCCGGTCCGTGACGGCCTCCTGCGGCTCGAAGAAGCCGGTTTGGTGGAGTTCGCCCGCAATCGCGGCTTCCGCATCATCCCCACCACCCCGCAGGACGTGGCCGAGATCTTTTCGATTCGCCTGGCTTTGGAAGTCCCCGCAGCGCGTCGGGCCGCGATGGCCTGCAGCGATGAACTCGCTACCGCCCTGAAGGCACTGGAGGCCAGCATGGCCCGTGCTGCGCGGGCGGGCGATGACGAGTCCTTCTTCGCCGATGACCAGTACTTGCATGACCTGCTCCTCGAAGCGGCCGGAAGCCATCGCGCCCGGGAGGTGGTCAACCGCTTGCGGGTATCAACCCGGCTGCTGGGGGTCTCCACCGCCGGCAGACAGCGGACCTACGAGGACATCCTGAACGAGCATGCGCCCATCGTGGCAGCAGTCATCGCCAACGATCCACAGTGCGCTGGGCAGCTGATGAGCGAACACCTGGCCACCACAGGACGGCTACTTCTGGCCCAGGCTGCTGCTCGGCAGGACCTCGATATCGACGCCGCCCGCCTCTGGGATGAACTGACCCGGGGCTACTAGCCAGCAGCTCCGGGCCAAGCATTTTTGTACACTCGGGGCATGACACAGACTTCACCAACGGAAGATGCCGCCGGCATGGAGGATTTCACGGGCCAACGGTGGATCGTCACCGGGGCCGCCGGAAGGATCGGCCGCCCCCTCCGTCGGGCCTTGGCCGAGCTGGGAGTCAACCTGGTCTCGGTCGATGTGGCCGACACCGAGCCGGTGGGGCCCACGGACACCGTGGTGCGGGGCGATGTCGAGGATCTCAAGACACTCGAGCAGACCTTTGCGTCAGCGGATGGGGTGATCCACCTCGGCGGCATTTCGGACGAAGCGGACTTCCATGACCTCGCACAGGTCAACATCGTCGGGACCTACCATGTGCTCGAAGCCGCCCGCCGGGCCGGTGTGCGCCGGGTCGTCTTCGCCAGCAGCAACCGACTGACCGGCTTCTACGACGTGGATACCGAGCTGACGGTCGACATGCCTGCTAGGCCGGATGGTTTTTACGGGGTCTCCAAGGCCGCCGGCGAAGCGTTGTGCCAGCTCTACTCCGATAAATTCGGCCTGAGCACCATCGCCTTGCGCATCGGAACCTACCTCTCCGAACCCGCATCACCGCGGCATATGCGCACCATGCTCAGTCCCGGGGATGCGGTGCGCGCCTTCACGGCGGCCATGCGCACACCGCAGCACCACGGCGTCTTCTATGCGGTCTCCAAGAATTCGGAACTCTGGTGGAACCTTGACGCCGGCAAGACCCTGGGTTTCGTTCGCGTCGATGATGCGGCAGAGCATGGTGTCCTCGAGGCCATCGACCCCGGGACCCCTCAAGGCGGTAGCTTCGCCTCCGCCGAGTATTCGCTGGACAGGATGAGATCCGAGGGCGTCGGCGACTGAGGCCTCGGCGGCAGCTCCCTCTAGCGTGGAGCCTCATCCGGCTGCCGGGTTTCCATGAGGCTGCCGTTCAGGATGGTCTCCAGGGTTTCAACCACCCGGCGGACCGAGCGGCGCTGCATATGGCTGGCTTTGGCCAGGGTCACCAGCGACCTACTCGATCCCGAAGCCAGAGCCAGCGTCTGCAGGCGCAGTGGGTGGACAATCTGCATCAACGGCGTGGTGATCGACATCCCCACCCCGGCCTCCACCAGCGCGAGTACGAGGGCGGTATCGGTGATGCTGTGCACATCATCCAGCTGGGCGCCCTGACTCAGGCACGCCTGCCGGGCAGCACTGCCAAATGCCGTTTCAGCCGGAGGCAGGATCCACGTTCGTTCTCGGGTCAAGTCCATTCCCGGGTGGAGCCCGGCATGGTCATTGCCGGCCAAAAGCATCGGTTCGGTATGCAGGACCACTCGCTCCAGATCTCTGCCAACCATGTCCGGTAGCTGGGAGTACTCGACGGTCAAGGCAACATCCACCGCGCCCGATCTGACGTATTCAGCGTCGCGTTCGACATCGATTTCATGAAAGATCACCTCCAGATCCGGATCGGTGACGCGCAGCGCATCAATCAGCGGCTTGCAGGCGATGGCGCCGACCGTGGCGAAGATCCCCAAGGTGACCACCGATTCGCTGCCTTTCGAATCATCATCCACGCTGCGCACCGCATCCTGCTCTGCCGTCAGGAGCGGGCCCACATGTTTGAGCAGTTTGATGGCTCATCCGAATCCAGGGTGTAGTCGGGGTCTGAACCCGCCGGTCTCGAGCAGGGATCTGGCGATGTAGTTGGTCAGGTTGCGGAACCCCAGCGCCGAGCCGCGCAGGTGCTCGAGCCTGCCGTTGATCGCCTCGGTGGGCCCGTTGGAGGTGCTGGGCCGGTCGAAGTAGGCCAGGACGTCGGCGGCGCGCTTCTTCAGCGTCCTGCCGAGCTTGGTGATCTCGACCAGGGCCTTGGGGACGCCGGTGCTGATCGAGTCGATGAGCCGGGCCATCAGCTCGCGGCCGTGGCGCCGGTTCTCGTGGTGGTAGGCGGCGATCATGCGCTGGTAGACGCTCCAGGTGACCTCGACCTCGACGTGGGCGTCGTCGGCGAACAGGGTGTCCAGTCGGTCCTTCTGCTTGTCGTTGAGCAGGTCGGCGCCGGTGGACAGGGTCCGGCGGGCGGCATAGAGCGGGTCGCCCTTGCGGCCGCGGTGCCCACAGATGGCCTGCTGAACTCGCCGTCGGCACTCATCGAGCGCCTCGCCAGCGAGGCGCGTGACGTGGAAGGGATCTAGCACGGTCACCACGTCGGGCAGTTCCTCGACGGCGGCGGTCTTGAACCCGGTGAAGCCGTCCATCGCGACCACCTCCACGCCGTCGCGCCACTCCTGCGGGCGGTCGGCCAGCCAGGTCTTGAACGCCTGCTTGGAGCGTCCTTCGACCATGTCCAGCAGCCGTGCCGGGCCGGTGCCATCTCGCACTGGGGTGAGGTCGATGATCACGGTGACGTACCTGTCGCCGCGACGGGTGTGCCTCCACACGTGCTCATCGACCCCGACGACCTTCACCCCCTCGAAGCGGTGCTCCTCGTCGATCAGCACCCGCTTGCCCTCGGCCATAACGGCGTCGTTGGCGGTGTCCCAGGCCACCCCGAGCCCCTCGGCGACCCGAGCCACGGTCAGGTGCTGGACCACGATCCCTTCCAGCGCCCACCGCAGAGCGCGCCGAGACAACTTGGCCCGGGGCTCGGCCGCGGCGGTGGTGTCCTGGCGCCACACATACCCGCAGCCGCTGCAGCGGTAACGGCGCACGACGACCTCCAGCGTCGTGGGCCGCCAGCCCAGTGGTTCGTGGGCAAGCCGTCGGACCACGGTGTCACGTGGTCTCCCTTCGCAGCCGCAGCGCCGGCACCACTGGTCGGGCTCGACCACCTGACAGGCCAATACGGCACGATCCGGCTCGAGTCGCTGCCCGGTGACAACGAGGCCGAGTTCGTCGAGGCGGCAGAAGGCAGTCAGGTCGGGGCTGGCGAACGCATCAGCGCGCCCGCCGACGGTAGCGTCGTGCACGTCGAGGTCTTTCGGGCTGAGTGTGTAGGAGCTCTCATCCTCGGGAGACCTCGACCCTCACCCCGACACCGACGCGCCGGCCCGCCGCGCGACGTGCGCTACACCCTCATCTGGGAAGAGCCTCCGAACCTACCGGAGTCCGAAAGTACCGCGGTCCGAAACTATCTGATGCGCATCTTCTACAATGAGGATGCGCGTATGCACATGCATACGCACACGCACACTCCTTGGACGCCGTAGCGAGCTTCCGGGCAGACGGTCGCAGACGTCGTCCCCCTGGCTCGTTTCCCCGCCCATCAAAAAATGAACGACCGCGGACTAGCTCGGATCAAGGCGACATCCCCTCAGCATCATGACGCGCTTGTGATGCAACTGAATATAGGAAGCTTAGAGATGACGCAACCAGGACAGACCACCACGACTTCGCACGAAGCGATCGATGCGTTCAAGAGAATCGTCGGCGACGAACATGTACTGACCTCTGAGCGTGCCACGATGCCATTCAGCAAAGGCTATCGATTCGGCGGAGGACCAGTCTTCGCCGTGGTGCGCCCCGGCACGCTGGTCGAGATGTGGCGGGCGCTGCAGGTATCCGTCGACAACAACCTCATCGTCATCCCGCAGGCATCGAACACGGGCCTGACTGGTGGATCCGGCCCCGGCTTCCAAGACTACGATCGCCCCATTGTGATCATCTCGACTCACCGCATCGATGAGGTGCACCTCATCAACGACGCGCGCGAGGCGATCTCGCTCGCGGGCACCCCGCTGACACACCTGACCGACGCGCTCGCCAAGCACCAGCGCGAGCCGCACTCGGTGATCGGGTCGACATCAATCGGCGCCTCGGTCATCGGCGGCATCGCGAACAACTCGGGCGGCAGCCAGATTCGCAAGGGTCCGGCATTCACGCGCGAAGCGATCTTCGCCCGCGTCAACGACGACGGCAAGGTCGAGCTGGTCAATCACCTGGGCATCTCGCTCGGAGACGACCCTGAGGTCGCACTCGACCGTCTACAGCGCGGCGAGTGGTCTCCCGAGGATGTCACCCCAGCTCCCGAAGACTCGAACGAGACCGAGTACGCCGAGCACTTGCGCAAGATCGTGCCTTCGCCTGCTCGCTACAATGCGAACCCCGAGTACCTGTTCGAGGCTTCCGGCTCGGCCGGCAAGCTGATGGTGTTCGCGGTGCGCACCCGCACCTTCCCTCGCGAAGTGCACCCGACCGTGTTTTACATCGGCACGAACAACACGCACGAGCTCGAAGAGATCCGTCGGTTGTTCCTCGAAGCCGACATGCCGCTGCCTATCTCTGGTGAGTACATGGGCCGCAGTGCCTTCGACTTGGCCGAGAAGTACGGCAAAGACACCTTCGTCTTCCTGAAGTTCATGAGTCCAGCGCTGCAGACGCGCATGTTCTCGTTCAAGACGTGGGCCAACGGCTTGTTCTCGAAGATTCCCGGCATTGGTCCGACCTTCGCCGACACGGTATCGCAAGCCATGTTCAGCGTGCTGCCCAACCAGCTGCCCAAGCGCATGATGGAGTACCGCAACCGTTTCGAGCATCACCTGCTGCTCACCGTCAGCGAGTCGCAGAAGGCCGCGAGCGAGAAGATGCTCAAGGAGTTCTTCGCAGAGCCCGAGCACACTGGTGAGTTCTTCATCTGCACGTCTGATGAAGAAAAGAGCGCGTCGCTCAACCGGTTCGGCGCGGCCAGTGCCGCCACTCGCTACGCCGCGTTGAAGCGCCGGCACATCGCAGGGCTCATCCCCATCGATGTGGCCCTGCGTCGCGACGATTGGAACTGGCTCGAGGTGCTGCCGGAGGAGATCGACGACCAGCTTGAGGTCAAGGCGTATTACGGGCACTTCTTCTGCCATGTGATGCACCAGGACTATGTCGCCAAGCAGGGCGTGGATCCCGAGGCGCTGCACGACCGCATCCAGCACCTGCTGGAGGAGCGCGGCGCGAAGCTGCCCGCCGAGCACAACTACGGTCGCATCTACAAGCTGCCGGAGTCCATGGAAGAGCACTTCAAGGAGCTCGATCCGACGAATACGTTCAACGCCGGTATCGGCGGCACGTCGCCGCACAAGGACTGGGCCTAAGTCCCCAAGGTAGCGCGACGCCGTGAGAGCCTGAGCGATGTCTTATCCATCTCGGGTGGACCTAGGTGTATGAGGTCATGACGTTGTCGACACGTTCGTGGACTCGGGTGGCCGGGGGCTGATCAGCGCAGGCGGTGTGCGGCCGATGATAGTTGTAGTGGTGGACCCAGACGCTGATCGCTTCGCGCCGTTCGTCTTCGGAATAGAAGGCGTGGGCGTAGAGGCATTCCTCAGAGAGGATCCGCTGGTAACGCTCGACTTTCCCGTTGTGCCTGGGCGTGTAGGGCCGGGTCCGCTGATGCCGGGAAGCATGCGCGTTCACGGTGCGGACGAAGGTCTTGGCGCGGTAGTTGGTGCCGTTGTCGGTGACCACCCGGACGAGGCGATTGATGCCGTGCGCAGCGAAGAACGCTCTCGCCCGGGAGAAGAAACCGATGGTGGTTGCCGCGGTCTCGTTCTCCAGGGCCTCGGTGTAGGCGAGGCGGGAGTAGCCGTCGATCGCAGAGTGCAGGTAGGTGTAGCCCACGCGCTTTTTGCGCGCCTTTGCATGGCCGCGGCCATGGAGTCGCCATCCGCCGCCGTCGGGGATCTGTCCGACCTTCTTCACATCCAGGTGGAGCATGTGGCCCGGGAAGCGGGCGATGATCTTCCCGGGCTCGCGGTTGTTCTCCCCGGTCGGGTCGAGGTCACGGCGGCGGGAGATCCCGAGGCGCTGCAGCCAGCGTCCGATGGTCCGGACGCAGTAGTGGTGGCCGCGGCTGGCTAGCTCGAGGGCGATGCGGCGGGCCGACCATTTGTGCTCTCGCCGCCAGGCGTCGATGAGTTCGAGGACCTTGATCGGTGGCCTCGAGGGTCGCCTGGCCGGAGCGCTTGTGCGGTCTTCCAAGGCTTTGGCACCGTCGGCGCGATAGCGGTGGACCCATTTCGTCAGAGTCGAGCGGGCGACGCCGGCTTCGGCAGCGACGTGGGCGATGGGTCGGCCATCATCTTCGACACGTTGGACCAGGCGGAGTCTTCCGGCAGGGGTCAGCGGCGAATTACGGTGGGTCATGGAACGGGTCTCTTCCGGCAGATGGACGGCTTCAGCACCACCCATCGTGCCGGTCAGGGACCCGTTCCTTCATCCCCGCTCCGTGACTACAACGTCATGACCCGCAACACCTAGGGCTCGACTCCCTAGGTCCACCGGGACGGATGAGTCGAGACATCGGTCAGAGGCTGGGCAGGCCATAGAATCGCGTGGCGGCGAGGGCCGCGCCCGGTCCGAGAACGGGTCATCGCCTCACGCCGTCAGCTGACCCGCGACGGCCGGCACACCGGCGAAATCCTCGCCACCGGCCACATCGACGAGCCCGGAGGCTATTGCTGAAACACATTGCCTGAACATATTGGTGGAGCTGAAGGTGTGTAGGTTCAGGACATCGTTCATAGGTGAGTCGGGACATCGTTCATAGTGGTCCGTGACGATGAGGGATGTCTAAAGCGCGTCTGATTGTTCTGGCCGTCACGCAGCGGCAGCAAACGCAGGCCGAGGTCGCCCGCCGCTACCGGGTGTCCTGGCGATGGGTCCACGAACTGATCCGACGATACGAACAGGGCGGTTGGGACGCGATCGAGCCCCGAAGTCGGCGCCCCCGCAGCAACAGTGCCGCCACCGCCGAACCCGTGCGAGCCCGCATCCTGGCCCTGCGTCGCGTCCTCACGGACTCCGGACTGGACGCTGGCCCGGTCACCATCGCCTGGCACCTCGAACACGAACACCCGCGCGCCCCGTCGACCTCCACGATCCGCCGGATCCTGCACAAAGCAGACCTGATCACCCCAGAACCGAAGAAGCGCCCCAAAAGCAGCATCCACCGGTTCGAAGCAGACCAACCCAACGAAACCGGCTCATCCGAATCCAGGGTGTAGTCGGGGTCTGAACCCGCCGGTCTCGAGCAGGGATCTGGCGATGTAGTTGGTCAGGTTGCGGAACCCCAGCGCCGAGCCGCGCAGGTGCTCGAGCCTGCCGTTGATCGCCTCGGTGGGCCCGTTGGAGGTGCTGGGCCGGTCGAAGTAGGCCAGGACGTCGGCGGCGCGCTTCTTCAGCGTCCTGCCGAGCTTGGTGATCTCGACCAGGGCCTTGGGGACGCCGGTGCTGATCGAGTCGATGAGCCGGGCCATCAGCTCGCGGCCGTGGCGCCGGTTCTCGTGGTGGTAGGCGGCGATCATGCGCTGGTAGACGCTCCAGGTGACCTCGACCTCGACGTGGGCGTCGTCGGCGAACAGGGTGTCCAGTCGGTCCTTCTGCTTGTCGTTGAGCAGGTCGGCGCCGGTGGACAGGGTCCGGCGGGCGGCATAGAGCGGGTCGCCCTTGCGGCCGCGGTGCCCACAGATGGCCTGCTGAACTCGCCGTCGGCACTCATCGAGCGCCTCGCCAGCGAGGCGCGTGACGTGGAAGGGATCTAGCACGGTCACCACGTCGGGCAGTTCCTCGACGGCGGCGGTCTTGAACCCGGTGAAGCCGTCCATCGCGACCACCTCCACGCCGTCGCGCCACTCCTGCGGGCGGTCGGCCAGCCAGGTCTTGAACGCCTGCTTGGAGCGTCCTTCGACCATGTCCAGCAGCCGTGCCGGGCCGGTGCCATCTCGCACTGGGGTGAGGTCGATGATCACGGTGACGTACCTGTCGCCGCGACGGGTGTGCCTCCACACGTGCTCATCGACCCCGACGACCTTCACCCCCTCGAAGCGGTGCTCCTCGTCGATCAGCACCCGCTTGCCCTCGGCCATAACGGCGTCGTTGGCGGTGTCCCAGGCCACCCCGAGCCCCTCGGCGACCCGAGCCACGGTCAGGTGCTGGACCACGATCCCTTCCAGCGCCCACCGCAGAGCGCGCCGAGACAACTTGGCCCGGGGCTCGGCCGCGGCGGTGGTGTCCTGGCGCCACACATACCCGCAGCCGCTGCAGCGGTAACGGCGCACGACGACCTCCAGCGTCGTGGGCCGCCAGCCCAGTGGTTCGTGGGCAAGCCGTCGGACCACGGTGTCACGTGGTCTCCCTTCGCAGCCGCAGCGCCGGCACCACTGGTCGGGCTCGACCACCTGACAGGCCAATACGGCACGATCCGGCTCGAGTCGCTGCCCGGTGACAACGAGGCCGAGTTCGTCGAGGCGGCAGAAGGCAGTCAGGTCGGGGCTGGCGAACGCATCAGCGCGCCCGCCGACGGTAGCGTCGTGCACGTCGAGGTCTTTCGGGCTGAGTGTGTAGGAGCTCTCATCCTCGGGAGACCTCGACCCTCACCCCGACACCGACGCGCCGGCCCGCCGCGCGACGTGCGCTACACCCTCATCTGGGAAGAGCCAGTTTGATCCCGGCATCGGAGAGCGTCACGCCCCGCCCGTCCTTGATGAACAGGGCGGAACCGACTTCCTGCTGCAGGGCCTTCATCTGCTGGGAAACGGCCCCGATCGTATATCCGGCATCGTCCGCGGCCGCCGTCATACTGCCGGTGCGGGCGACGGCTGCGAATAACTTGAGTTGGTGGAGCGTCCAGTTCATGCCTCGACCCTACCTATAGTTTCACTAAAGCAATTGCTCAAAAAACAATAGCTTGTGTAATAACCGCTCTCGGGGGATGGTGATTCCAGAAGAAAACATGACGTGGGTCACTCCCACGGTTCACATAGGAAGGAGGGGACATGGCCAGTTTGCTCACCGACCTCACCCCAGAGCATTCGACAGATCTACCGGAATCCGCCGACGTCGTGGTGATTGGCGGCGGCGTCATCGGCATGAGCGTCGCCTACCACCTCGTTGAAGCCGGAGTTCAAAATGTCGTTCTCCTCGAGCGCGGCGCCTTGGGGGCCGGTTCTTCTGCCAAGCCCCTCGGCGGGGTGCGAGGTACGTTCTCCGACCCGAACAACATCCGCTTGGGTCGCCACAGCCTGGCCAAGTTCCGCGACTTCGAGTCCACCCACGGCATCGACATCTCCTTCCGCGAGGTCGGTTACCTTTTCCTGTGCCGGACCCCCGAAGAACTTGCGGCCTGCGAAGCCAGCGTGGAGCTACAGAACAGCCTCGGCGGCAACAGCCGCATGGTCAGCCCGCACGAAGCCCAACGCATCAATCCATACATCGCCCCCGGGGCCTTGCTCGGCGCCCAGTTCTCCCCCGAGGACGGGCTCGCCTGCCCCCGCAGCGTGGTCGACGGCTACGCATCGCTCTCCAAGGAACTCGGGCTCGTCATCGCTGACCGGACGCAGGTCACCGGCATCGAGGCGTCCAATGGTTCCGTCGAATCCGTGCAGACCTCGCGCGGGACCATCCGAACCACCTCGGTGATCTGCTGCGCCGGGGCATGGTCCGCCTCCATCGGGAACATGGTCGGCGTCGACCTGCCGGTGGTGCCGGTCAAGCGCCAGATCGGCATCACCCGGCCCGACGGCGGCCCCACTCCCCCGGTGATTCCCTTCACGCTCGATCTGGGCACCACCATGTACTTCCATAACTACGATGACCAGTTGCTGCTCGGCATCTCGAACCCCGGACAGGAAAAGGGCTTCGACCGTGATTTCAGTTTCGACTGGGTCCCGGACTTCAACGCTTCGGCCGAGATCTGCGCACCGGCGCTGAGCGATCGCGAACTGGAGCACGGCTGGGCCGGCCTCTATGAGAACACCCCCGACAGGAATGCCCTGATCGGGGCCTCCGAAGACGTGCGCGGGTTCTCCTACGCCACCGGTTTCTCCGGCCACGGCTTCCTTCAGGCCCCTGGCGTCGGGGAGATCATGGCCGATCTGCATCTGGGCCGCGAATCATTCATGGACGCCTCCGGGTTCTCCGCGGAACGCTTCAGCTGCCAGAACGTCCCGCAGCTGAACGAAGTCCACATCATCTGACCAGCCCCCACCCCGACCACCACACCTCGGAAAGGAAGAACACGTGCCGTTTCTGCACACTTGGCAACTACGAGCCGAATTCGCCCTGCGCCTGTCACAGATGTATGGCGAAGAGGTTCCGGCATACAACACACTGGTTGAGGTCTCCAGCCACGTGAACCAAGACTTCATGGATCGCCACGGATCCGACGCCGAACGGCTGGGCACCTTGGAGCGGGTCACCGCCGAACGCCACGGCGCCATCCGCGTCGGCTCACCTCAAGAGCTGGCGTCAGTCGCCCGCGTCTTCGCAGCCTTCGGCATGCATCCGGTCGGCTTCTATGACCTCCGCGATGCCTCGTCGTCCTCGGTCCCGGTCATCGCCACCGCGTTCCGGCCCGTCGATGAGGACGAGCTGGCCAAGAACCCCTTCCGGGTTTTCACCTCGCTGCTGGCTACCGAAGACCCCCGCTTCTTCAACGAAGAACTCCAACGCGAGCTGCGGGAGTTCATCGACTCTCGCAGCCTGTTCCCTGATGGCCTGCTGGAACTGGCCGACCGTGCCACCGTCGGCCAGGGTCTGGACAGCGATGAGGCCGAACGGCTGCTCCACCTGGCCACCAGCGTCTTCCAACTCTCCAGCGAACCGGTCGATGATGCCTGGTACCGCAAGCTCGAGGCCATTTCTGCGGTCGCTGCGGATATCGGCGGAGTGTCAAGCACCCATATCAACCACCTCACCCCCCGCGTGCTGGACATCGACGATCTCTATCAGCGCATGGAGGACCGCGGAATCAAGATGATCGACGCCATCCAGGGCCCGCCGCGCTGGAACGGCCCGGATGTGCTGTTGCGCCAGACCTCGTTCCGCGCCCTGGACGAGGAACGAACCTTCCGTTTCGCCGACGGGAGCGAAGGACAGGGAAAGCTGCGTGTCCGCTTCGGCGAAGTCGAGCAACGAGGAGTCGCCCTGACCCGGAAGGGACGCGACCTCTACGAGGAGATGAACGCCGAAATCGACCGCCGAATGACCTCCGGGGACAGTCGCTCCCGGGTATCCGAAACGGTGTGGCAGGAAATGCTGCCGGGCACGGATGCCGAATTGGCAGCACAGGATCTGGCCTTCTACACCTACTCATCCAGCGCGTCGCAGGGCGAGGTTCCGGACGGCGCCAGCCTCGCCGAGCTGGTCACTGCGGGAACCGTGGAGCTCAATCCCATCGTCTACGAGGACTTCCTTCCCCGTTCGGCAGCTGGGATCTTCCAGTCCAACCTGCGCGAGGCCGGCCAACGTGACGATGCCCAGGAGGGAACCCTCTACGACATGGACCGACTTTCAGAAATCATCGGTCTTCCCATCAAGGATCCGGTGGACCTGTACCGGGCCCAACAGGACGCCTCGCTTTCCGAACTTGAAAAACAACTCGGTGTCACCCTTCGGCAATAGCCCGGAGAACACGAAACACACGTAACCCACGCAGAAAGAACCAGGAGTCACACCATGCAGACCACCGAAACCCGCCAGGACAACCTCCTCCAGTCAGTCGAATCCGCTTTGACCGCCTGCGGCGTCACCGTCACCGAGGGTGAGGGCATCGGCGCCCGTTCCCCGCTGACCGGCCAGACGCTGAAGAACCTGAAGAAGAGCACGGAAGCCGATCTCGAATCCATGATCGGCCAGGCCCAGGAGGCCTTCACACAGTGGCGCGATACTCCGGCGCCGGTCCGCGGCGCCCTCGTCAAACGCTGGGGCGAGCTGCTCACCGAACACAAGGAAGACCTCGGTGTCCTCGTCACCGCCGAGGCCGGCAAGATCACCTCTGAGGCCAATGGCGAAGTTCAGGAGATGATCGATATTTGCGAACTCGCCGTCGGGCTCTCCCGTCAGCTCTTCGGCAAGACGATGCCCTCCGAGCGCAAGGGCCACCGGCTAATGGAGACCTGGCACCCGCTCGGTGTCGTGGGCATCATCACCGCCTTCAACTTCCCCGTCGCCCCCTACGCCTGGAACACCGCCGTCGCCCTGGTGTGCGGCAACTCGATCGTCTGGAAGCCCTCCGAGATGACGACGCTCTCGGCACTGGCCACAGATGCCCTGCTCGCACGGGCCGTGAAGGAAACCGGGGCACCTGCCGGTCTGCACCACGTGCTGCTCGCCGACCGTGAACTGGGATCCAAAATGGTCTCAGACTCCCGCTTCCCCCTGATTTCGGCCACGGGGTCGACCCGCATGGGACGGACGATTGCTCCCCGGATCGCCGAGCGCTTTGGCAGCAGCATCCTGGAACTCGGCGGCAATAACGCGGCCATCGTGGCGCCATCGGCCGATCTCGATCTCGCCCTGCGCGGTGTGGCCTTCGCCGCCGTGGGCACCGCCGGCCAGCGCTGCACCAGCATGCGCCGTCTGATCGCGCACGAGTCGGTCGCCGACCAGCTCGTCGATAGCCTCGCCAAGGCCTACCCGACCCTGCAGATCGGCAGCCCCATGGAACCCGACACTCTCGTCGGCCCCCTGGTCAATCAGGGTGCCTACGAGAACATGCAACAGGCCATCAAGAACGCCCTGGCCGAAGGCGGCGAACTGGTCTGCGGTGGGGATCGCGTGCTCGCCGACGAGTACCCGGATGCGTTCTACGTGGAACCGGCCATCATCCGCATGCCCTCACAGACCGCCACAGTGAAAGAGGAAACCTTCGCCCCGATCCTTTACGTGATGACCTACACGGATCTGGACGATGCCATCGAGATGCACAACGCGGTCCCGCAGGGCCTGTCCTCGGCGATCTTCACTCAGGACCAGGGTGAGGCCGAGCGCTTCATCAGCTCCGCCGGCTCCGATTGCGGTATCGCCAACGTCAATATCGGCACCTCGGGCGCGGAAATCGGTGGTGCCTTCGGCGGCGAGAAGGAGACCGGTGGTGGCCGTGAATCCGGTTCCGACGCGTGGCGCGGGTACATGCGCCGGGCGACCAACACGGTGAACTACTCCGGTGAACTGCCCCTGGCCCAGGGGGTCGAGTTCCTCTAGAACCACCGAACACCCTACAGGCACGGCCCACGTCCGGGCCGTGCCGGCCACGGCCACACCGGCGAACTTCAGCACACCGCAGACCAAGGAGTAGCAACGACATGTTTGACCTGATCGATGACTGGGGCCCCGAGAAAGTCGTGCTCGTCAGCGACACCAAAACCGGGATGCAAGGCGTTCTGGTCATCGACAACTCGGCCCGGGGCATGGGCAAGGGCGGCACCCGCATGCAGCCGAACGTCAGTGTCCAGGAAGTCGCCCGACTGGCCCGGACCATGACGTGGAAATGGGCTGCCGCCGACCTCTTCTACGGTGGGGCCAAAGCCGGAATCAAATTCGATCCCACCTCCGCGGACAAGGAAGCTGTACTGCGTTCCTTCGTCAAGGCGCTGCGCAACGAGGTCCCCCGCGAATACGTCTTCGGGCTCGACATGGGGTTGACGGAAAACGACGCCGCCATCATCAACGACGAGCTCGGCGATCGGGGTGCCGCCGTCGGCACCCCTGCCGAACTGGGCGGGGTCGCCTACGACCGGCTCGGCGTCACCGGCTTCGGGGTGGCAGAGGCCGCCGACCAGGCAGCAACCGACGTGGCACTTCCGGGCAAACGGGTCGTCATCCAAGGCTTCGGGGCAGTGGGCCACGCTGCAGCCAAGCGCTTCGACGAACTGGGGTACACCGTCGTCGGACTCTCCACCGCCGTCGGTTCCATCCACGCCCCGGACGGACTCGACATCGACCGGCTGCTGGCCCAACGCGCCGAACTGGGAGACCAGTTGGTCGATGAGTATCTTCCCCAGCGCATCGCCCCGGGCTCGGAGCTCTTCCTGGACTGCGACATCCTGGTCCCCGCCGCCCTGCAGGACGTGCTCACCAAAGACAACGCCGGTGATGTCCGGGCCCGGCTGGTGACCGAGGGGGCGAACCTGCCGTCCAGCGACGGGGCGCGGGCACGCCTCCGGGCCCAGGGAACCGCAGTGGTCCCGGACTTCATCGCCAACGCCGGAGGCATCGTCGCCGCCGCCTACGCGATGGAAGGGCGCTACTCTGCCTTCCGCCCGGATACCGCCCCGATCATGGCCACGGTCTCCGAGAAAATCCGTAGTAATACCTCCACGGTGTTGGGGCAGGCCCGCCTGCGCGACACCACCACCCATGAAGCAGCCTTCGCCATGGCCAGAGACCGGGTCCGCGCGGCCATGGATCTGCGCGGCGCCCGGCTCGGCGGTGCGCAGCCTCGAGAAAGGGTGAACATCAAGCTCTAGAGGGCAGAACTGCTCGGGGCGCGATCAGGTGCGGCCACCGGGGTACAGACCAGACCTAGTCAAAGGATCCACGCAATGAACCTCCCCCTGAATGCCGTCCCGGTGGCGGCCAGCATCGATGAAACGCTCGAGAACGCCATCGGGCCGGCCGTCGAATGGCTGGAGAACATCGTCTTCGCCTCTTTCCCGTTCTTCGGCACCGAGCTTCCCTTTTTGATCATCTGGCTGTTAGCCGGCGGCATCTTCCTGACCGTGCTCCTGAAATTCCAGCCGATTATCGGAATGCGCCATATGATCCAGATCGCGCGTGGACGCTTCAACCGCTTCAGCGATCCGGGCGAGACCACTAGTTTCCAAGCCCTGGCTACCGAGCTCTCCGGGACGGTCGGGCTCGGCAACATCGCCGGTGTGGCCGTGGCGATCACCATTGGCGGTCCCGGCGCAACCCTGTGGATCATCATTGCCGGTTTCCTCGGGATGAGTCTGAAGATGGCAGAGGCCACCTTGGGCGTCATGTTCCGCCGGATGAATAAGGACGGCACGGTCTCCGGCGGTCCCATGTATTATCTCGAAACCGGACTCGCCCACATCGGCAAACCCAAGACCGGTCGGGTGCTGGCCATGTTGTATGCGCTGCTCATGATCTTCGGTGCCATGGGTGCCGGCAACATCTTCCAAGCCAACCAGGTCACCGCCCAGCTGACCGCCGCCACCGGTGGAGAATCCAGTTTCCTGGACGGCCGGGGTTGGATCGTCGGTGTTGTTCTGGCCGTCGTCGCCGCCGCCGTGATCTTCGGCGGAATCCGCAGCATTGCGCGCTGGACGAGTAAGCTCACGCCCATCATGGCCGTCGTCTACGGCCTGTCGGTGATCGTGATCCTGATTGCGAACATCAGCGAGCTGCCCCATGCCATCGTGCTCATCTTCGAGGGCGCCTTCACGGGTAACGGTGTGGCCGGCGGTGCCGTCGGCGTGGCCATCGTCGGTATCCAGCGCGCGTTGTTTTCCAACGCGGCAGGTGTTGGCTCGGCGGGTATCGCCCACTCCACGGTCAAGACCAAGCGTCCGGCTCAGGAAGGCTACGTCGCCTCCGTGGAACCCTTCATCGACTCGGTCATCATCTGCACCATGACGGCCCTGGCCATCATCGTCACCGGCCAGTACGCGGAAACCTCCGCAGACGGCGTGGGACTCACCTCGGTGGCGTTCGGCACCGTTGCTGCCTTCTTCCCGTACATCCTCACCCTGTGCGTCCTGCTCTTCGCGTTCTCCACACTGCTGAGCTACTCCTACTACGGCAAGAAGGCGGCCGGTTACGTCTTCGGCAACAGCAAACGTGTGGAGCGCATCTACGACGGTGCATGGATCGTCATGATCGTCGTCGGATCGTCGGTGTCGCTGGATACCGTCGTCGCCTTCTCGGATGCCACCTTCTTCCTGCTGACGGTGCCCAATATCCTGGGCATCTACTTGCTCTCCGGTGTCCTGCGCCGCGAGATCCTTGGACACCGGGCGGATCTCGACGCTGGCCGGATCCCCGAGGTGGCCGAGCATGAGCGAAGCACCGTGGCCAACATCGACCAGAAAGCATAGTCCTCGGACGCGTTGCAGAAGGAGAACACCCATGACTGGTAGTGACGGACTCGACCTCGCACAGGACTTCCTGCCCACGGCAACACCGGATCTCTTCGGCCCCGAACGGTGCCGGGAACTGGTGAACACCCGGCAGGCTGTTGACGCCATGAAGGAGACGCTGCTGGCCGGTTTCGACCCGGAACACGATGCTCCGCGGACGCGGGTGGCCACGGATACCGGGGAGATGCTGCAGATGCCCTCGACCTTCGGGGACTACGTGGGGACCAAGATCCTGACGTTGACGCCGGGGAACGTGGTCGAAGAGCTGCCGATGATCCAGGGGGTCTACGTCCTCTTTGCCGGAAGACAACAGAATCCGGTGGCCGTCCTTGACGGTGCCACGCTGACGAATATCCGCACCCCCGCGGTCTCGGCCTTCGGCGCACTACATCTGGTCACCAAGACAGGTCCGCTGACGTTGACGATCGTGGGCACTGGGGTCCAGGCCTGGGAGCATGTGCTGGCCTTGACCTCGGTGCTGGACATCGGCGAGATCCACATCGTCGGCCGGGACCCGGGCAACGTCAAGGAGCTTGTCGAGCAGGGGTGCAGCCGGGGTTTCAGCGTCCAGGCCAGCGACGCAGCCGACGCGCTGCCGGTCTCGGATGTGGTGGTCTCCTGCACCAGCGCCAAGGAACCGCCGTTCGACGGCGCGTTGGTGGCTGACCACGCCGTGGTCGTCGCGGTGGGGTCCCACTCCCCCGAACGCAGGGAGCTCGACGACGGCCTGTTGGCCCGGTCCGGCATTGCCGTCGAGTCACTGGATAGTTCGACCCGGGAGGCCGGGGAGATCATCCAAGGCCTCGACAGTGGGGCCATCTCCGACCGGTCAAGCTTGGTCACCATGCGCCAGCTGGCCGAAGGGCACACGCTGCCCGAAGGCCAACCGAAAATCTTCAAGACCACGGGCATGCCCTGGCAGGACCTGGCCGTGGCCTCGGCGATCTATGAGGGGGCAGCAGCCAAAGTGAAACTGTCGTCCACCCAGAGAACTGACAGGACATGAGATTCCCCTGACCAGAGTGTTCGTCGACGACCAAGCGAAGGCTGAGCGGTTCTCAACCGAGGTGCTCGGCTTCGTGAAGAAGAACGACCTAGCGGTGGGTACCGAAGGCGCGGAGCTGCGTCTGGAGCCCAGCGGTCATCCCGCCGCCAAACCATTCAAGGAGGCCTTGGTCGCCGACGGGATCCCGTTCACCCAGTTCGCCGTCGCGGATGTCCAAGCCGAATACGAGCGCCTCCGCTCCCTCGGGGTGCGCTTCACCCAGGACCAATGACCATGGGGCCGGTGACTACCGCGGTGTTGGACGACACCTGCGGGAACCTCATCCAGATCGCCACGCTGCCTGATTAACCCCGCAGGTACAGCACGTGGCATAAAGGACGACGGCGATGTCTGTCTAACGCCGACGTCTTGCGAACTCGTCCCCATTTTTTCCAGCCCATTCTGCTTCGTAGCGGCTGCTGCGAGCTACTCCAGCGATATAACAAGAGCATCGAGTTTCATGCAGCGCGGTCTTGGTCGGGTTCTTCACGTATGGGAACCTCAACGTTCTCCAGAATCTTTCCCCCGCGAAGCCAGCCACACCACGGATTCTCGGATAGATTGTCCCTGTGGCTGTCACGTATACTAGGGATATCGTTCCCTGAGTCTGGCGGCGGCCAAATGGGGAGGAAAACATGCCCGCGGATTGGTACAGCCCAGTTCTCGTCTTCCTGGGAACCGCTGCTTGGCCAGCGGCATTCCTACTCGCCATGTGGCTTTTCCGCAGCCCCATCGGACGATTCATCGACGAAATCACCCAGCTCGAGATCATGGGGAATAAGGCAACAAGATCTGGCAACCAACTTTCAGAATCGCTTCGGCAGGATGCTCTCGAGGGCCTCGGAGGAGTCGAGGGCTCGGCTGATCCGGGCAATACCCCCAAGGACGATGTCGCCGGCGCTGCGGTCGCCCAAACTCAATATCCGAGCTTCACGCAACGAAAAGCTCGGCAGAACGCAGCGCAAAGCGAAGCTGATGAGAAATCCGAACAGCAGCTGCTGCAATTTCTCGGTGACCAGATCTACCAGAAACTGCTCAACACGAAACGGCAAGATAATACAAGATCTCCAGCGGTCAGCGCGGAACTCGTCCGGACGGCCTACAGCGATCTGCGCCTCGGTGTGCGCTATTTGGGACAGCATCGGTTGGGTGCCGACAAGATCAGTGGAAGCAGTTGGCCGCTTGCTTCCGCCGACGAGATCCTGAAGCGCTTAAAAGCGCCGCAAGAACAGATCGATCTGACCCGCCAAATCCGCCGGTTAGAAGGCCAAGTAAAAAGCAAAGCCGTTCGCGTCGACGGTCGTGGAGCTGGCGACTTTGTTCAGACCGCCATAGACATCCACATCGCCATCTACGAATGGGCCGGCATCGAAGTTCAAGCTACCCGCCGCCGCCCGTCATGATCACCAGTACAGAGTGCATCAAACGTCACGTCATTCTTCTCAGCGCACGAGTGATTACTGCTCCGCTTCTCGAGCCCGAGCGATGAAACCACACCTTCCACGATCAGCGGCCTACTGGTTCGAGAACGCAGCGTCGAAGGACGCCTCCGGCCGCTTCCAGAGCAGCTCGCGGATCCGCCCGACGGCTTCGGCGGCACCGTGCAGGCGGTCCATCCCCGCGTCCTCCCATTCCACCGAGATCGGGCCGTCGTAACCGATATGGGCCAGCGCGCGGAAGGCGTCCTCCCAGGGGATGTCACCGTGGCCGGTGGAGACGAAGTCCCAGCGCCTGCGGGGATCGCCCCAGGGCAGATGGGAGCCCAGGATCCCGTTGCGGCCCATCGGCGGGCGCAGGCGGGTGTCCTTGCAGTCCACGTGGTAGATCCGGTCGGCGAAGTCGCTGATGAACCCGACCGTGTCGATGCCCTGCCAGAACATGTGGCTGGGGTCCCAGTTCAGCCCGAAGGATTCGCGGTGTCCGATGGCCTCCAGGGTGCGCACGGTGGTCCAGTAGTCGTAGGCGATTTCGGAAGGGTGGACCTCCAACGCGAACTTGACCCCTTCGTCGTCGAACACGTCCATGATGGGGTTCCAACGGTCGGCGAAGTCCTGGTAGCCGGCGTCGATCACCTCGCCGGGGACGGGAGGGAACATGGCGACGTATTGCCAGATCTTCGATCCGGTGAAGCCCACGACGGTATCGGCGCCGAGTTTGCGGGCCACCCGGGCCGAGCGCTTCATATCCTCGGCGGCGCGTTGGCGCACGCCTTCGGCCTCGCCATCGCCCCAGATATAGGGGCGTAGGATCCCCTGGTGGCGGAAGTCGATCGGGTCATCGCAGACGGCCTGCCCACCCAGGTGGTTGGAGATGGCCCAGACCTTGAGACCGTGACGGTCGAGAATCTCTAGCCGCGAGGCCAGATAGGCGTCGTCCTCATCGGCACGCTGCAGATCCAGGTGATCGCCGGAGGCGGCGATCTCCAGGCCGTCGTACCCCCAGTCCGCGGCCCGTCCTGCCAGCTCCTCGAAGGGCATATCGGCCCATTGGCCGGTGAACAAGGTGACGGGTTGCTGTCTGGTGGGCTGCGGTGTCACGGTCATCGGATTCTCCTGTGGGGGCGGGGACAATGGGTCGAAAATCAGGGATCGGGGTCATTGGCTCAGCTGCACGGCACGGCACGGTGGTCGGTGGCCGCTGAGACGTCCACCCATCGGCCGGTGGCTGCGGAGGCCAGTACCGCGTCGGTGATCACGCTGGCCCGCAACCCATCGGCGAAGGTCGGCAACCCGGCAGGCGATCCGCCGGCGATGTGATCGTAGGTATCGGCGACAAAGGCCGCGAAGGCATCACGGTAGCCCATGGGATGCCCTGCGGGAACGGTGGAGATTCGCTGGGCATCGGGGACCAGTTGCGGGGCGTCGCGGGCCAAGAGGGTGGAACCGGCCCGGCCGCCGAGCCAGAGTTCGTCGGGGTGCTCCTGGTCGAAGACCACGGAGCCCCTGGTTCCTGCGATTTCGAGCATGAGGGCATTTTTCCGGCCGGCGTCGACCTGGGAGACCATGAGGCTGCCGATGGCACCGCCGGCCATCTCCACGATGCACACGGCCGAGTCCTCTGTTTCCACCACCTCTCCCCCACGGGTGGGGTGGGCGATCCCCAGCCGGGCGTTGACCCTCGCGATGCGCTCACCGGAGACGAATTCGAGCAGGTCCACCAGATGGGAGCCGATATCGCCGAAGGCCCTGGAGGGTCCCCCGGAAACGGGGTCCACCCGCCAGTTGGTTTCCTGGTCGCAGAGCATCCAATCCTGCAGGTAGTTTCCCCGCACGGTGAGCAGGCGCCCGATCCCGCCATCGGCTGCCTGGTGCCTGGCTTGCCGGGCCATGGGGTGGAAGCGGTAGACGAACGGGACCGTGGCGGTCAGACCGGTGCGGGCCGCGAGCTCGGCCAGCTCCCCGGCTTCCTCCCGGCCGGTGGCCAGCGGTTTTTCGCAGACGACGTGTTTGCCAGCGTGCAGGGCCGCACGTGCCTGGGCCGCATGCACGGCATTCGGGGAGCAGACATGGACGACGTCGACCCGGTCCAGGAGCTCCTCGATGGAGGACGATGCGTGTGGGATTCCCAGTTTGGCGGCCGCTTCCGAGGAGCGGTCGGGGTCCGAGGACATCAGGGTGACGACCTCGGCGCCGGCGGTCCGGGCGGCGCGGGCATGGGTGCTGGCCATGAAGCCGCCGCCGACGATCCCGACTTTCAGCGGTGCTGTGGATGTGTAGCTCACGGGTGTCTCCTGCGCAGATGGTCGGGTCGGGGTTACTTAACGGAGCCGGAGGACAGCCCGGCGATGAGGTGGCGCTGCACGAGCATGAAGCCGATGAGGACCGGCAGCGAGACGACCACCGAGGCGGCCATCAGCTGGTTCCAATACACATCGTTCTGGGAGGCGTAGGAGCGCAGACCGATGGCCAGGGTCCGGGTGGAGGAGTTCGTCAGCACCGAGGCGAAGAGGACCTCGCCCCAGGCGGTGATGAAGCAGTACACCGATACCGCGACGATGCCGGGCCTCGCGACCGGCAGGACCACCCGAATCAGCGCGCCAAGCCGTCCGGTTCCGTCGATCATCGCCGCCTCCTCCAGTGCCCGCGGGATGGAGGCGAAGAAGCCGGTGAGCATCCAGATGGCGAAGGGCAGCGAGAACGTCAGGTAGGTCAGGATCAGGCCCAGGTAGCTGCCCGAGAGCTGCAGCCCCACCGTCCGTTCGATCTGGGTGAAGATCAGAAACAGCGGCAGCAGGAACAGGATGCCCGGGAACATCTGGGTGGAAAGGACCACCAGGGAGAACGTGCGGGCCCCCTTGAACTCGAAACGGGAGATCGCGTAGGCGGCCATGATGGCCAGCACGACCGAGAAGAAGGTGGCGCTGACGGTGACGATGAGGCTGTTGACGAAGTAGTCGGCCAGCGGGACGGTCGTCCAGATGTCCAGGTAGGGCTGCAGGGTGATGGTGCTGGGCCACCAGGTGAAGAGCCCGCGCACATCCTCGAGCGGTTTCACGCTGGTGATCAGCACGACATACAGCGGCAGGATCACGATCGCGGAGAGTCCGAGCAGCCCAAAGGTGCGCAGGATCCGGAATCCACGGGTTTCAAGCATCGGTGCTCTTTCCCTTCGGCATGACGAGTCGGATGTAGAAGGCGGAGGCGATCAGCAGCACGATGAGCAGCAGGACGCTCATGGCCCCACCGACGCCGAAGTTCCAGTTGCTGAAGGACTGCTGGTAGATCAGCGGGGAGATCAGTGTTGCCTCCGGTGGGGAGGCCGGCCCGAAGAGGACGTAGGGGACGTTGAACTGGTTGAAGATCCACAGCGAGAGGATCAGCAGCAACACCGTGTTCGCGTGCCGGATCATCGGCAGGGTGATGTTGGTGAACTGCTTCCACAGGCTCGCCCCGTCCAGCGCTGCGGCCTCATAAACGTCGCCGGGGATGTTCTGCAGGGCCGCGAGCAGCATCAGGAACGCGAAGGGCCAGAACTGCCAGACCGTCACGATCACCATGACCCAGAAGGCGTTGGAACCCAGTAGCCAAAACGGCCGGTGGTCCAGGAGCCCCAGGTCATCGACCAGCAAACGGTTGATGACGCCGTCACGCTGGTTGAACATGAACGCCCAGGCGATGGTGCCCACATAGCTGGGCAACGCGTACGGGACCAGGAACAGGGTCCGCAGGAAGCCGCGGCCCCGAAAGCTCGAGGAGAGCAGAACCGCGGCGAACATCCCGATGCTCCAGGCCAGACCCACCACGATGATGGTGAACAGCACCGTCCGGCCGAGGGCGTCGTAGAACTGGCTGCCGATCGGACCGGCGGGGTTGAGCCCGTCGACGAAGTTCTGGAATCCGATGAACTTCGCCTGCACCCAGTTCGCGATGCTCAACTGGGTCAGCGCGATGAACGCAATCCAGACCCCAAGGGCCATGGGAATGATGTGGATCAGCAGTTCCATGATGCTCGCCGGGGCGACGAGCAGATACGGGAACAGGTCCTTTTTGCGTTTGCGGGGCGTTGCGGCCGGGGCCGGGCGCCCCGCGGTAGGGGTGCCCGGATCCGATGCGGCCCGACGGCGTTTGCCGGCTTCGAGGGTGGGGCCCATGGTCAGTCCTTTCAGCGGATTCGACGAGGGGTGGGCGGAGACGGTTACATCTGCGAATTCGCGTTGTCCAGCGCCTTCTTCACGTCCGCTTCACTGACCTTCTCGCCCTGGGCGATCTTGGCGAAGAGGTTCTTCACCGCGGTGCCGACCAGGGTCTCCATCTGGCTTTCGGAGGGGTAGAGGGGCATCGGCTGGGCATGGTTGGCCAGGATGTCCTTCTTCAGCGTGATCTCGTCTGATTGGAAGGCCTCATCGTCGTAGGCGGCGGTGACCACCGGCAGCGCGGTGTATTCCTTATTCAGGTAGATCTGCTCATCGTCGCTGGTCAGGTGCTTCACGAAATCGACGGCCGCCGCCTTGTTATCCGAGTTGTCGAAGACCGAGACGTTGATCCCGGCGACGTGGCTCTGCGTACCCTCGAGGCCGGTCGCATCGGCGGTCATCATCGGAACCGGCGCTGCCTTATAGTCCTTCATGTCCCGGGCGTTCAGGGTCTTGCCGGGGGCCTGATCGAAGAACATGGCCGACTTTCCCGCCGCGAAGTCCTCGACCATATCCGAGCCGTTCTGAGCCTCGGCCATGGACGGGTTGACCACGCCGTCGGAGCCCATCAGCTGGACCCACTGGTTCACGCCCTTGACCACTCCGTCGGCGGCGAACTGTGGCTTGCCGTCGGCGTCGTACAGGGACCCGCCGTTCTGTAGCCCGCGGATGAAGGCGGCGTGGGCGTTATTGGTGACCGAGGCTCCGGCCAGGGACACGCCCCACTGATCGGTTTTGCCGTCGTCGTTGGTGTCCTTGGTCAGCTTCTTTGCGTCGGCAACAAAATCATCCCAGGTGGCCGGCGGGCTCTCGATGCCGGCCTCCTTGAACATCTTGGTGTTGTAGTACATCGAGTAGCTCAGCCCGTAGAGCGGGACGGAGGTTGGGGCTTCCCCCTCGGCACCACCGGTGGCCCAGCTGGTTTGGACGAAGCGGTCCTGCCCGCCGATCTTCTCCAGCGGATCACCCTCCCAGGGCATGAAGGCACCGGAGGCCTGCAGGGAGACGGCCCAGGTATTGCCGATGTTCAGCACGTCGGGGCCATCACCTGAGGAGACGGCGGTGAGGATGCGGTTGTAGAGGTCGCTCCACGGGATGACCTCGAGCTCGACCTTGGTGCCGGTCTCCTCGGTGTAGCGGTCGATGGACTCCTTGAGCACCCGTTCGTCGTCGGTGACGGAGGTGCCCTGGTTGGAGGCCCAGTAGGTGATGGTTCCGCCGGCCTGGGCGTCACCGACATCATTCGAAGCCGAGTTGCCGCAGGCCGAGAGGCTTAGGACAAGGGTTCCAATGGAGAGGGCGGCTGCCCATTTCTTGGTCGTTTTCATGGTGGTTTCTCGTTTTCTTCTCATCGGGCGGAGCCCGGATGCGGTGAGGTGCAGGGCAAGCGGTGGCTAGGTGGCCTGTCGGTGGAGTGGATACGGAAGGGATGCGCCGGGAGGGCCCGGTGTATTTGATTAGACGGAGCTGCTGGCCTTGGAGCTGGCCTTCGACGGGTCCCAGTCGGCATCCAGCGGTTCGGAGACCTCGACCGTGCTGGTCACATCGACGAATTGGCCGGTGCCGGCGGCTTCGGAAATGGAGACCATGATGTCCAGGACGTGGAAGGCCAGGGCGCCGGGAACCCGTTCGGGGCGCCCTTCGCGCAGGGCCTGTGCCATTTCGGCGACGCCGGTCCCCCGGGTGAACAGCGAACCTTCGGCCTCGATGACCCGCGATTCGTCCTCACCGGTGTGGAGGGTGGTCTCGCCGTCGAACATATTGGGGTCGGGGAACACCGCGGTGCCCTCGGTGCCGGCGATCTCGACGAATCCTGCGCGTGGGAGTTTCGAGTCGAAGCTGAACACCGATTGTGCGCTCGCCCCCGATTCGAATTCGATCAATGCCGAGATATGGGTGGGGACCTCGACGGGGAATTCGGTTCCTGCCTTCGGTCCCGAGCCGATGGTGCGGGTGGGGCGGGCCTGGGAGGCGGTGGCGGCGACCCGTCGGACCGGACCGAAGACTTGGACCAGCGTGGTCAGGTAGTAGGGGCCGACGTCGAACATGGGGCCGGCGCCCTGTGCGAAGAGGAATTCGGGGCCGGGGTGCCAGGATTCGGGGCCGGGGACCTGGAAGAGCGTGAGCCCGGTCAGTGGCTGGCCGATGGACCCGGCGCGGACCTCGCGCAGTGCGGTTTGCAGGCCGGCACCGAGGAACGTGTCCGGGGCGACGGCGACGCGGACTCCTGCCTGGTGGGCGGCGTCCATGAGTTCGCGTCCTGATTCGCGGTCCAGGGCGTAGGGCTTCTCTCCCCAGACGTGCTTGCCGGCACGGACGGCTTGGAGAGCGACCTCCACGTGCACTGCCGGGACGGTCAGGTTGACCACGATCTCCACGTCGGCGTTCTCCAAGAGTGCCTGATAGGAGCCCGAGTTCGGGACGCCCCATTTGGCTGCCTGGCTGGCGGCACGTTCCTCGTCGAGGTCGGCGATGAACAGGACCTTCAGGTCGGGGAAGCGGGTCAGGTTCTCCAGATACTGGTCGCTGATGGTTCCTGCGCCGACGATGCCGACGCCCGTGGTGGTGTTCATTTGGTGCCTGCCAGGAAGTTGTAGGAATCGGTGACGGCTTGGAGGACGTCGCCGTTGAAGTCGTCGAGTTCGATCACGCGCAGTGCTTGGGGTGCGGCGGCGAGGATCTCAGCGATCGGCATGGAGCCGGCGCCGACGGCGACCTGTTCCTTGTCGTTCTTGGTCTTGGGTCCGTCCTTTACATGGAGGGCTTGGACCCGGTCGCCCAGGCGGCCCAGCAGCGCCGGGGCGCTTTCGCCGCCGACTTCTGCCCAGTAGGTGTCCACTTCCAGCACGACGGCGTCGCCCACCTCCTCGGCGAAGACCTCCAGGGCCGCAGATCCGTCAATGCGGTTCTCGAGTTCGAAGGCGTGGTTGTGGTAGCCGATGGCCAGCCCGTGCTCGGCGGCCTTCGCGGCGATGTCCTTCATGTCGCGGGCGATGCCGGCGACGGATTCGCGGCTGGTCCAGCGGGATTCGTCGATATGCGGGTCGATGATGGTGGAGACGCCCAGTTGCTTCGCTGCGGCGAAGACGGCGTCCAGGTCGGCGTCGATGAGCTTCACATGGGCGGTCGGGGCCGCGAGTCCGAGGCGGCCCATGTGTTCCGCGTATTCCGCGGCCCGCTCGACGAAGGCGTAGGGCTCGACCTGGGTGAAGCCGATGCCGGCCATCGCTTCAAGCGTTCCGGGTAGGTCCTCGGCCAAATGGCCGCGGACCGTATAGAGCTGGACGGACGGTGTCATGAAAGGACTCCTCGGTGCTGGGCGGACTATCGGTCTGCTGCCGCTGCGATCATCATCGTGACGGCAATCACATCAGCGTTGGAATGAGCGTACGAGTACTTTTGACGAACGTCAAGCAAAAGCTGTAGAGGTATACTCAGAAGACGATTCGTGGTCACGTTCTGGCACCAAGACGGGGAACGGCGAATCTGCTGGCATGATCACTGCTAAGAACCGATCACCGACGACGCACGAGAAGAGGGACCATGCCAATCGACACGGCGGAGAACGGCACGGCCGACCTGGCCAAGGCCGGCGAATTCCTGCAGTTGCTACGCGACGGACGCCCCCGGACCCGCGCCGAGTTGGCGCAGGTCACCGGCATGGCTCGATCCACCGTGGCGTCCCGCGTGGACACCCTCCTGCAGCTCGGTTACGTCGCCCCGGTCGGCGATTCCACCTCGACCGGCGGTCGCCCACCGTCGCTCTTCGCGCTCAACCCCGACGCCCGCGTCGTCATCGGCGCTGACCTGGGGGCCAGCCACGCCCGTGCCGTGCTGGCCAACCTCGCGGGGGAAGTCAAGGCCGAGTTCTGGGAGATGCTGCCGATCGCCGACGGCCCCGAGGCCGTGGTGGGCTGGCTGGCCCAGACCATCGGCCGGCTGCTCTCCGAGGCGGGATGCACGACCAACGAGCTTGCGGCCATCGGTGTCGGTCTCCCCGGCCCGGTGGAATTTCAAACAGGTCGACCGGTCAGCCCACCGATCATGCCGGGCTGGGACGGTTACGATCTGCCGGCGAGGCTGCATCAGGACTACGACGTCCCGGTGCTCGTGGATAACGACGTGAACATCATGGCCCTGGGCGAACACAAGGCGAACCTCCCCACCGACCAGGACATCCTCTTCGTCAAGGTCGCCACGGGCATCGGCGCCGGCATCATCGCCGGCGGGAACCTCGAACGTGGAGCCCAGGGAACCGCAGGGGACCTCGGACACGTGCGGGTCCCCGGCGGACCAGAGACCCTCTGCACGTGCGGGAATGTCGGGTGCCTGGAGGCCGTCGCCAGCGGTCCGGCCATCGCCCTGAAGTTGGGCCTGACCGGCGAACCGGGACAGAACATCCCCTCGCTCGTGGCCCAACAAGTGCGCGACGGGGATGCCGCCGCCATTGCCGCAGTGCGCCAGGCAGGCCGGGACCTGGGCAGTGTCCTGGCCACCTGCGTCAGCCTGCTGAACCCCTCGGTCATCGTCGTCGGCGGCTCATTGGCCCAGGTCGGCGAGCACCTCTTAGCGGGGATCCGAGAGGTGGTCTATCAGCGCTCGCTCCCCCTGGCCACCAAGCACCTGCGCATCATCGCCTCCAGCTCCGGCTCCCACGCTGGCGTCTTGGGCGCGGTGGCCTTGGCGACGGAGTTCGCGCTGTCGCCAAAGGCGATCGAGACGGCGACCATCTAACAGCCGGCCCTTACGAGCTGCCGCAGACAATGTCGTCTCGAATGCCGGGTAGATACTCCAAATACCCTCGGCTTGCGTGGACCACACCGGGTCCACGATGCTAACACTAGCTCACCGCCTGCAGCTAAGGTACGGCGGATTACACGAGTGCGAAGAAATCGTCCTTTGACGGCACCCGGGTCGCCAACCACTCCATGGTCGCGGTCGTGTCCCCCGAAAAATTTCTACACCACATCTTGACGGACTACATTTAAGATATATAGTTGATCTATGTCCGACAAATCTTCAAGAAGTAAGTCCAGTGAAACCCGGAACGGTAGATTCCGCCGGTTGGCCGCGACTCGAGGAGATCGGCTTATCCGGGAGATTTCCTTACTAGGGAACCTCTCCAACCGAAAGAACTATGAGTACACGCCAGAAGAGGTAGAAGCGCTTTTTCGTCCGATCGAGGCCGAGATACAAGAAGTGCGAGCCCTCTTCGATCCCGATTCCCCCTCCGACAGAAAGGTGTCATTCGAATGACCTCTGCGAACTTCGGTTTCTATTTCGAGGCCGCCGGCAAGACCGCTACCCAAGGTGCCATTTCTCCGGCCGCGCAGTTCTTCGAAGGCTCAAGGGCCGAAACCTCCTTAGTCCGTGAGACCGGCCAGAACTCCATCGATGCCCGTGCCGATGTCGATCCCGTGAGGATCGTCTTCGAATTGGCAGACATTCCCACCGACGACATTCCGGGAATGGATGGTCTGCGAACCCATCTCGCACAGGTGGAAGAGCAGACACGGGAGTCGCAGGGGCACGAAAACATGAAGTTGGCCCATGAAACCGCATTGCGGACGACTATTCCCGTGCTGCGCATCGGCGACTATGGCACCAAAGGCCTGAGCGGCACCGAGTCCATCGATGACCCCAAGTCCCCGCTTAGCGCCCTGACGAGAGGGGCGGGTATTTCCGCTGACGACGGATCCCGAGGCGGTTCCTTCGGCATCGGTTCGGCCGTGGGGCCCATGGCCTCGGATATGAGCACCGTTCTCTACACATCTCTTCCTTCGGACGGCAACGAGGTGATCTTCGCCGGTTACAGCTGCCTGGCATCGCACCGTGACGCCGAGGGGACCTGGCGCGTGGGTGATGGGTTCTACACAGAACAGTCCCACGACGAGGATTTCCGCTACCTGCGCAACCCCGGCCCCGTCGGGCCATTTCCACAACGAACGGACGCCGGCACCGACCTGTACATCCTCGGATACCGTAAGGCCGAAGAGGACAGCACACTCCAGCACATCAAGGTCGCCTTCATGAGGAATTTTCTCCTAGCGATCCACCGCGGCGAACTCATTGTGGAGGGCATAACCCCGTCAGGAACGTGGTGCTTGGACGCGGAAAGGCTCAAGACAGAAGTGTTAGAAGATGGGGAATCCGCGGCCTTCTTCCGTGCCATCACGGACCCCAATCCCATCGTCGGAACACACGAAAAACTCGGCCAGATGACCCTGTACGTCAATGTCGACGACTCCCTAACCACCTCGCTGCATACGATCACCGTCCGCAGGCCCCTCATGAAGATCGACACGTTCAAACACACGTCGATTCCAGTGAAGTACGCGGCGGTGCTGGAGTGTTTCGACGAGAAGGGCAACACCCTACTGCGCAAGCTCGAGCCACCCCAACACCACAAATGGGATGCCGGACGCTCCGAAGGCGGGGGGAAACTAATCAAAGACCTCAAGGCCTTCGTCCGCAACGGCCTCAAGAGCCGGGTCAAGGAGCAAATCGGCGAACAGGTCCATGTCAAAGGCCTATCCAAATACCTTCCCGATGAGCTGTTCGAAGAGAGGACTCTGACCGAAGCCGGGCCCACAGGAACCCCCGACACAGGGTCTGGAACCACCCGTGAATCCAGCACGGTCCAAGGCCGCGAAGAAGCGGAAAAGCCTGCCTCTGTCGGCGGTCGCAAGGCCGTCAGCGTCCGGGTGAAGACCTCGGCCGGCGGCGATGGCCCGTCCCCTGCTGAAAAGGGCAAGGATGCCGGCGGTGGCAAGAAGCGTGACAACAAGGGTGGGAACATCGCCGGCAATGGCAAGGAAGGTGACGGAACGGGACGGATCAGCGCCGGTAACGTCCGATTCCGAAGCTGGTCCGACGCCAGCAGCGGCGACGTCTGCCTTGCCCTGACCTCTCTAGAAGATATCTCCGGTGACGTGCAGCTTCTTGCACTCGGACCTGGCGGGAGCATCGAGGAAGACTACGAACTGCCGATCGACAAAGTCTCCATCATTACCGCAGGGGTTACCAGCCCGTTGAAACACCAAGGAAACACCTTGACCCAACTCGAGCTAAAGGCCGGGACCACATCCCAGGTCCGGCTCACACTTTCGTCCAACCACCGCTACCGTTTGGGGATCAAATGAGCAGCACCACCCGCGGGTCGTATCCGCATCCCGTCCTCGATGATTCCGACGACGTCGGTGCCGAAATCGAGGTCTTCAACGCCTCGTTCGCCCCGAGCGTCGACGACGTCGAGATCAAGTTCCAGGTACGCATGACAGAACCACGAATCCAAGCCCTCATCGATGAGGGGTCAGCCAAGTACAGCTTCCGATGGTCCTGCACCGCCACCCTTGCCAGCGAGGAGCTAGGGGCCAAGCTCAACATGCACCATACCGACAGCACCGGCTATATCGGATGGATCGACCAGCAATCCGTTAGCGGCACGGTCAGGCTCGAACTCAGGGTCGTCGCCACCAAACCCATCGAGAAGTACCGACCGGAAAACCAGCACCCAGACTACGGCGACGCGGACTTCCACCTCCTGCCCGGTGACATCCTCGCGGACGCCGGCGTCCTCGAATTCGAGGCGGAAAAGCTCTACGACCCCCTCAATCCGCCCCTCGGATCGTGCTTCGAGTTCGTTGCCGACTCCAATCTGAAGCGCGGCTTGCGGATCAGATTCGATGACGACGAGCACATCCTCGTGACCTTCCCCGTTGAAGTCCTTCAAGGGTTCGGCATGCTCCGCAACCGTCAAGACCTGCAGATCAGTCTCGTCGTCCTCCCCGCCCTCATGGAAACCATCTCCTTCATCAAAACCAATGAAACATCCGGCGACGGCGAAGACCTGACCGATAGGAAGTGGTACACCGCCATAAATCGGCTCATGGAAGGATCACGTTCCGGTGACATGAGTCCCTTTCAGATGGCGCAGGAAATCCTCGGAAACCCCTTGGACACATCTCTCACCACCACCTTCGACAATCTGGGGGACTAGACCATGGAAGACAACCGTGCCCGCTCACTCACCAAGCAGGCCGTGGTCGAGCTCAATTCCGCACTCGACGCCGCCGATACCTATGAAGGCTTCTTCGCCCACGCCGATACGATCGTGCACCGCGAGGAAAACCAGCTGGAGCTGCCCGTGGACCTGGGCGCGCCAGAGCGGCTGGACGACACGAAAGGGCCCGGACGCGACGTCGAGAACGCCCCCTTGGTGTACGAGTATCTGGGGGCCTTGGACCGCGCCAATGCCTCGGACCGACGCCTATGGACCTACCTCGCATTCACCACGTACCGCGAATACATGGAAACCCGCTGGCCACTAGCCGACGTACGCAACTGGAAAAACCGTGTCCGGACCCGCTGGCTCATGGGCAATGCCACCCGAGGTCGCCTCATCAGGCATGGCATCGCCCGCCTCTGGTGGGTGTCCTCCCTGACCTACGACCCCCAACGGAAGCATCCGCTGGCACAATCCACCGGCGACCCCTTCGCCTATACCCGCGAGGCCTTCAAGAACGAGGACCGCCTCAACGCCCTCTTCGACCGGGAAGCAGGAGCGCTACCCGACCTGGTCCGCAGCGTCCTGGAACACGCGGCAAAGGGAGGCACCAATGCAACAGACAAACACCTCCAATCAATAATGATGGAAATGACACTCGTCTATGGATACCGCGACATCTCCTACCTCGACGCAGCTGGCCTACGGTCCCTCGTGGTCGACTCCGCGCCCCTCGTGCCTGCCAAGAAATGAACATGGAAGTGGAAAGAGATGCCGTGCCGATAGGATTGACTGCCACCGAAGCGGCCCGGCGGCTTTGACTTGGTCCAAAGGCATTGCGCCAGAAGCTACGCAACAGGGTCCTGCCCGGCCGCCAGATCCACGGCGACCACTGGGTCATCTATGAATAAGATCTCGCCGCTTATGCCCGCAGGGCCGGCTATGACTACCGGAAGTCACCAACAAACTCTGGCCCGGCCTCTCCCCCGGCACCGTCCGACCTGCCGGATTCCGTCGGGGCCACAACATGGTTGTTGCGCGCAGTCTCCGGCGATCGGGCCTTTGGCAGCAATGACGGATACGACGATGAACCCGAAACCCATTACCGGTGGGACGATACCGTCCCCAACCACGGGCGCATCAACGTCGGCGATACCGTCGTGCTGTGGGATAAGAAGGCCATCATCGAGGCCTCGGTCATCGAAAGAGTCGACATCACTGAATCCTCCACGCGGGTGTATCGGTCTCTGAACTGCTGCAAGGAACGCAAGACTAAGCAACCCCGCTACCGGTGCTTCAAATGCGAAAAGGAGTTCGATGAACCAACCGTCGAGAACAAGGACGTCGTTGAATACACCGCCCGTTACGGGACCTCACGGGTGTCCTTGGATGGCCTGCTGGACGGGGCTACCCTGCGCCGCTCCTGCCTGAGTCCGAACTCCCAGCTGAGTCTGTGCCCCCTGCACTGGCCGACCTTCCAGAGCGAACTCTCACAGTCCGGCGGCCCGGAACTCTTGACCGCTCTGCAGGCGTCGACGCGGACCATCGCGGGCGGGCACCGGAGCGCGAACGTCCGGGCCCGGATCGGACAAGGCCAATTCCGCCGCGACCTGCTGACCTCGATGGGACATGTTTGCGTTTTCACCGGTCCCACCCCGGCCCAGGCTTTGGAAGCGGCCCACCTCTACAGCTTCGCGGCGGTGGGTGAACACCACGAACACTGGGGCCTGCTGATGCGCCGGGACCTGCACCGGCTTTTCGACCTCGGGCTTATCGCGGTGGACCCGGCTACCCAGGCCATCGACGTCGCCGACTCCTTGGCTTCCTACGCGCTCTATGCCGGCATAGGGCGGCCAACCCTTGCATGTGGGTTTGAAAAGTCGGCAGCTGGCGTGGCTGGACGACCACTGACGTGAACACCGCACCCCCACCGGCTGAAGCCCTCCCCGTATCGCCTCCCCCGTGCCACCGTTGGGTGTTCTAATCCGTCGGTGGCGGCTGGGAAACTATCCATGCTCGAGGACGGGAAGCCACCGGGTTTCCGCCACGGCGTGGCATCCGCGCAAAAGAACGAATATGCGACATGATGTCAGGTAGTTAACCCAGATAAGGATGTCGTGGAAACGAATACCGAACTTCTTGCCCTTGCCCGTGCCCGCTACACCCAGCGTCAGCTCTCCGCACAACTCGGCGTCAACACGCGCACGATCGCCCGCTGGGAAAGCGACCAGACCCCCATGCCGACCATGCTCGCCCCGGCCCTGCGGGAACTGCTGGGCATGAAGCCGGCCGCGGCCGACGCCGATTTCCGGTTCATCGACCTGTTCGCCGGGATCGGCGGGATCCGCAAGGGCTTTGAAACCCACGGAGGAAAATGCGTGTTCACCAGCGAATGGGACCGTTGGGCGAAGAAGACCTACCTAACGAACTACCCGGACGAAAACGACCCCGAACATGTCTTCGTCGGGGACATCCAACCCGTCCCGGCAGCCGAGGTCGCCGACCACGACGTGTTGCTGGCCGGGTTTCCTTGCCAGCCGTTCTCCATTGCCGGAGTGAGCAAGAAGAACGCTCTGGGTCGGGCCCACGGCTTCGAGGACGCCACTCAGGGCACCTTGTTCTTCGACGTGGCCCGGATCATCGATGAGAAGCGGCCCGCGGCGTTCATGTTGGAGAACGTGAAAAACCTGCGCTCCCACGATAAGGGCCGGACCTTCGCGGTCATCATGGCCACCTTGCAGGAAGAACTTGGTTACGAGGTCCATACCAAGGTCATCAATGGCATCAGTTTCACCCCGCAGAACCGTGAACGCATCATCATCGTCGGTTTCCGTGAACCCACCGACTTCACTTGGGACGATCTGGAAATACCGCCCGTGGGGCCGAAACTCGAGACCATCCTGCACCGCACCGACGGCACCGAACCGGTGCTCGAGTGGGACGGCGACCGGTTCTTCGACCTCGACAACGCCCGTGTGCAGCCCAAATACACGCTCACCGCCAACCTGTGGTCCTACCTGCAGGGATATGCGGCCAAGCACAAGGCCGCCGGCAACGGTTTTGGCTTCGGCTTGGTCCATCCCACCGGGACCTCCCGGACCCTGTCTGCCCGCTACTACAAAGACGGCTCCGAGATCCTCGTCGCCCAAGACGGCAACCGGCCCCGCCGACTCACCCCTAGGGAATGCGCGCGCCTGATGGGGCTGGATGACACCCACCGCATTCCCGTCAGCGACACCCAAGCCTATCGCCAGTTCGGTAACAGCGTCGTGGCCCCCGTTATGGCAGAAGTCGCACGTATCATGACCCCGCACGTCCAAGCCATCCTGGCCCGCCAGGACAGTCCACTGGTCGCCTGAAAACACCCGCCGCACGAACATCACACGACACAACACGGAGATCCTGGGGGATCAATGGAACTTGGATATCTTGCCGATCATTTCAAGGGCGTGGCCGCTAAGGTCCTTAGTCGCGTCGAAACCGTGGGAAACGGTTCCAACCAAAACGAGTTAGCCGGTACCAAGGCCTTTCGGGAGCTCTTCGGCGACCCTGAAGGCAGAGTCCCATTGCGGACTAGGTTCCTGTGGGCGACGGATGAGGCAGAGGAGCCCGTCGTGGAAGACGGCACCCTGACCTACTACGACGCCCGCGCAAATCAACCCAAACGCGGCTCCGAATACCGGCTCTACTACCCCGCGCATGTCGAGGCCATGAAACGGGCCCTGCCCGGGGACATCGTGTTCATAGCAAAACAGAAGGACGACACGGTCCTGCTCATTGTCGCGCCTCACGGCTCGAGCATGGCCGCGCAACTAGATTGGCTCTTCGGCACCAACGCCTTGGAACGCGAGAGCTACTCCGTACGAACCAGCCTCCAAGAGAATCAGGACGGTCTGGGGTTGCCTGCCCTGTATCTGCTGGACATGCTCGGCATCGCTGTCGAACCCACCGACCAGAACTGGCTCGAACAACTTCTCGAAAAGTTCGGGGCCACCTTTCCCTCCACCGCGGAGTTCGGGGCCTTCACCCGATCCACTCTCCCCGATGCTGACCCACGCGATGACCCTGACGCGGTACTCATGGCCTGGCTGGAACGCGAGGAACTACTCTTCCGCACCCTAGAACGCCATCTAGTCACTGATACCCTCAATGCGGTCTACACCAACGGCCAAGTTGACGTGGACAAGTTCGTCGCCGAGTCCCTACGCATCCACAACAGGCGCAAAAGCCGGGCAGGCAAGAGCCTTGAGCACCATCTCATCGCTACTTTTGAGGCTCTGGGGATGCGCCATACCTTCGACAAGGCCACCGAAAATGATGTCCGCCCCGATTTCATCTTCCCCAGCATCGAGGACTACCACGACCCTAGTATCCCGGCCGAGCAACTGACCGTCCTGGGAGCGAAGACCACCTGCAAGGACCGCTGGCGTCAGGTCCTGAGCGAAGCTGAACGCATCGAGCACAAACACCTGATCACCTTGGAAAGCCCGATCAGCTTAGGGCAAACCCGGGAGATGCAGGCACAGAAACTGCAACTTGTCGTCCCCAAGCCGCTGCAGGCACCCTACAGGGCCGAGCAACAATCTTGGCTGATGGACCTAGCCGCTTTCGCCGAACTCACCCGCGGCCGGGACCAGACCGGGCCAACCAGTAGTCTCTTCTGATCCAAGCCCTGAATCTTGCGCCGCTTATATGAGAACGGCGCCGATACGCAGGCCCGGTCGGGTCAGCAGGTAGGTTCAGTGCATGACAAAAAGAAGATCGCCCTAGAAATCGACACCGAGAGCGCCACCGCTTCCCGCTCCTTGGCACGGGCGCTCCTAGCAGTCTTCGAAGCCAGCAGGGTCAGCGCAGGGACTATCTATGTCAAGGGATTCGCCATGAATCCTTCGGATGGGTGGGGACGGGGTACCACCGGATCGAAATCAGCAACACCTAGAACTTCTCCCGGAGGAGTAGAAGCCTCACGGCGACGGACTCCTGCCCGCCACGAGTCGGAATACCCCGCTCGTCCTCGAGAGGTGTTTCAATCCGTCGCAAAAGGAAAATTGCCCACCGAGGATGACTTTCCCCGACCGCTCACGGGGCAAACACTTCGCGGGGACGATGGCAGCAACTCGCGCAATATGACTATGACTTTCCCCGGAGATACCGGACCCGCCCGGGAATCAGCAGCGTTTGCCCGCTAACGCGTACCGATTAGCTCAGGCATCGCCTGCTCCCATAAGTACGTCCACGCGCTGCTCGCGTCCGCAATGCAATCGTGTTCTCAGTGCCTAGTCGGATCAGTCCAGTTGCCGGTGCACACTTTCCACAGCGTCCAGACGACATCGACGGCGTAGACGAAGACCCAGAGCCGTAGGGCAGCCGCCAGGAGGGCGACGAGGTCGAATGGCCCGGTGACGGCATGGATCACCGCACGGAACGGGAGGATCGCTTCTTGCCCGATCCCGAGAAGCGCCTCCGGGTTCAACGAGGGCAGGAAGAGCAACCCGAGGACGACGGCGGTCCCGAAGAGGACCGTATGCCAGAGCAGGTCCACCATGAGCTGCCGTCGGCTCTTTTCCGGCTTGGCCTCCTCCGAGGCCACGCTCTCTTCGTCTTCTGCGTCCAGGCCCGCATCCGCTGCGTTGTCCGGAGTCTCGATGGGCGTTGGGACCAGCGGTGTCGGCTCGAGAGTGCGGGGCTGATCCACCGCGCCGAGCCGGCGCACTGCCGCCGGCACCAGCGCCGCCCCGGAGAGAATGACCACCGCGAAGACGAGGCAGGCCATGAGCCAGGATCCGGCGTCGTACAAGAAACCTGCGGCGAGTGAACCGACCATAGCCCCGGCCAGGGTGCTGGCTTCGTAGAGGCTCAGCCCGCGTCCGAGGTGGCGAGGCCCGACCGATTCGGCGATGACCGCCTGCTGGATGGGCATGATGGCCGCCCAGGCGGCCCCGGAGAGCACCCACAGACCAGCGATGACCAAAGGATTGGGCGCTAAGCCGAGGCCCGCGGCGAAGATCGCACTGGCCACTGAACCGAGGATCAGGATTTTCCGGCGCCCGTACATGACGACGGCACGGTGCAGAAGGGGTGGCAGGATGCTCATGGCGATTGCACCGGGCAGGAAGATCAGTGCGATTTGAAAGGGCTCCAAGTCGAAGTGACGCTGCAGCTGCAGGATCATCAGCAGGCTGATCGCGGCCTCCGCGGCCTCGACG
The DNA here is from genome assembly GCF_052379645.1 of Arthrobacter sp. 179. Lineage (NCBI taxonomy): Bacteria > Bacillati > Actinomycetota > Actinomycetes > Micrococcales > Micrococcaceae > Arthrobacter > Arthrobacter sp. 179. The sequence continues at coordinate 74,508 of NZ_JBQSYU010000007.1, forward strand.
ATGACCACTGCCAGCAGCATCGGTCGCAGCTTCCGACCCACCCCACCCAGATTCAGGGAGGTCAACGCCGTTGCGGAATCGTTCTCGGTTCCTTCCTCCCCACCGCCGGCAGGTTCATCGGGCGCGGCAGGTAGGACCCGCCGCCCCGGTGAGGTGGCCAGCACCACGGCCGCTGCGAAGGAACAGAGGGCCAGTGCGAAGAACACGGAGACATAATTGGTCAGCGAGAGCAGGACGACCGCCGGAACGAACACGACCCAGCTGCCGTATTCCTCGGCCGAGAGCAGCTTGGCGAAGACTCCCGAGTCTATGTCCAACCGTTCGCCCACGATGGCCCGGATCGCCACCCACAGGAAGGCTCCTCCCACCCCGGACACGGCTGCTGCCGTCACCGCCAGCGGCAACCCGGAGGCCAGCCCGAAGAGCACGCAGCCCACACCGATGGTCGCTGCGCCTGCTGCCGCGATGCCGAGGCGTCCTCCACGGTCCACCAAGGTTCCGGCGAACGGTCGGGTGAGCAGGGAGACCAGCACGTCCACGGCGAGCAGGACACCGGTCTGGGAGGCCGAGAGTCCCAGCACGGCCCCAGCGAACAGCGGGAGGACGAAGTCGATGAACGTTCCCGTGCCGCTGGTGAGCGTGGCACTGGTGAGCACCCGGCGTTCGCGGCGCAACACCGAGGGCGCTCCCAGGCGATCCGCGCCATCGAGACGTGCCATCAATGCCCTCCCCCGGCTCCGGTACCGTGTGCACCGTCACAGGCACACTACACGGAACTAGTCATGCAGGCAGGCGATCACGAAAACGGCCTACGGTGAATACGTGACACCCGACCCGCTTGAGGCCCCAGACACCGCGACTGCCACCGGCCCTTCACTCACCGACCGCCGGGCGCGACTGGCGGTTTCGCTGCTCTTTTTGACCAACGGCGCCCTGTTCGCCAACCTGCTGCCGCGCTACCCGGCGATCAAGGACGGACTCGGGCTCTCCAACGGGGAATTCGGGGCTGCCGTCGCGGCCTTCCCGCTCGGGGCCCTCATCGCCGGTCTGGCCGCGGCCACCCTGATCCGTCGCTTCCGCTCCTCACGGGTCGCCGTCACCGGCACGATCCTCACCGGCGCCGGCATCCTGCTGGCCGGACTGGCCCCGAGCTGGGCGTTGCTTGCCGGGGCGCTGTTCATCGCCGGGGCCGCCGACGCGATCACCGATGTCGCCCAGAACTCCCACGGGCTGCGCGTCCAACGCCGTTATGGCCGCTCGATCCTGAACTCCTTCCACGCCGCCTGGAGTGTGGGCGCGGTCCTGGGCGGGCTGATGGGGGCCGCGGCCTCCGGAGCCGATATCCCACGCGGCATCCATTTGGGGCTTTCACTCATCCTCTTCAGCGCCCTCGCCCTGTATTGCCGCCGCACGCTTCTTCCCGGGCCGGAGCCGACCGAGGTGGACACCGCGGAGCAGCACGACGGCGGCATCCCCCGGGCCCGCGTCTCCCGCCTGGCCACCTACGGGATCCTCGCCGCACTGGTCCTGGTCGCCACGGGCGGCTCGGTCATCGAGGATGCCGGCAACTCCTGGGCGGCCATCTACCTGCACGATTCACTCGGCGCCGTTGCGCCGGTCACCGCGCTGGGTTTCGTGGCCCTCATCGGCTGCCAGCTGGTGGGTCGGCTCATCGGTGACCAGCTCTTCGATGCCTTCGGCCAACGACTGGTGGCCCGTGCCGGGGGCGTCATCGTCGTGGTGGGCATGGGGTTGGCGCTGGCTTTCCCGACCATCCCGGGGACCATCATCGGTTTCGGGCTTTCCGGCTTCGGCATGGCCACGCTGATCCCGGCGGCCATGCACGCCGCCGACGAGCTCCCCGGCCTGCGCCATGGCACGGGGTTGACCATCCTGGGCTGGCTGATGCGCGTGGGGTTCCTGTTCTCCCCACCGATCGTCGGGTTTGTTGCCGACCGCACCACCCTGGCCACCGGGCTGCTCATCGTGCCATTGGCCGGACTGCTGGTCATCGTCTGTGCCGGGGTCCTGCCCCGCAAGATCCGGGTCTGACCCGCGTCACCTGTTGAGGGAGTACCGTGGCCGGAACAGGACATCAGGACCGGAACGGAGGCAGGACCATGGACACCGGATTGCTCTGCACACTGCTATCGACCGCCATCCTCATCGGAACCTTCAGCGCCGTGGGCGTGATCTGGAAAAACGGCAAGAAGACCGGGCAGATCCGACACATCTTGCGGGACTAGGCGGAAGTTTCGGGCTTGCGGGTCAAAACAACAGGTTTGGGGACCCGAACTTTTGTTTTCTGGGTGCTTGATCGTAAAGTACAGATATGCACATCCCTCACTTTCCCTGGCCAAAAAACGCTAGGCGTCGCCCCGTTGCCGCTGCTGCCCTGCTGGCTGCGGCCCTGGGCCTGACGAGCTGCAGCGCAGCAGCCTCGTCCACCGGTACCGACGACGACTCCGACCTGCCCGTGGTCCTGACGACCTTCACCGTCCTGTCGGATCTGGCCACCAATGTCGCCGGAGACCACCTCCAGGTGGAGTCGATCACCAAGCCGGGTGCGGAGATCCACGGCTACGAGCCGACCCCCGGGGACATCAAGAAGGCCTCGAAGGCCGATCTGATCGTGGATAACGGGATGAACCTCGAAGCGTGGTTCGAGAAGTTCGTGGACCACCTGGACGTCCCCCACATCGTGGCCAGCGAAGGCGTGGACGTCATCGACATCAGCGAGGACGAGCAGGCCGGATTGCCCAACCCACACGCCTGGATGAGCCCGGACAACGCCAAGCTCTACGTCGACAACATGGCGAAGGCCTTCGGTGAACTCGCCCCCGAGCATGCCGAGGATTTCCTGGCCAACGCCGCGGAATACAAGAAGGAGATCCAGCAGGTCGGTGACGATCTGGAAGCCGATCTGTCCACGTTGCCGAAGAATGAACGGGCGCTGGTCACCTGCGAAGGCGCCTTCTCCTATCTGGCCCGCGACGCCGGACTGACCGAGCAGTACATCTGGGCGGTCAACGCCGAGCAGCAGGCCCGGCCCAGCCAGATCGCCGCGGCCATCGAATTCGTGAAGGACCAGCAGGTCCCCGCGGTGTTCTGCGAATCCACGGTCTCCGATGCCCCGATGCAGCAGATCGTCGAGGCCACCGACGCTGACTTCGGCGGAACCCTGTACGTCGACTCGCTCTCCACCGCCGACGGACCGGTCCCGACCTATCTGGATCTGCTGCGCCATGACTCGGAGACCATTTCCGACGCGTTGACCGGAGCCAACTCATGACCGCCGCGATCGACGTGCGCGAGGCCACCGTCCACTACGGCGATGTCCTGGCCCTGGACCACGCCAGCGTGAGCTTGCAGCCCGGCCGCATCTGCGGACTGGTCGGCATGAACGGCTCGGGCAAGTCCACGCTGTTCAAGACGATCATGGGTTCGGTGACCCCGGACCAGGGAACCGTGAAGATCAACGGCGGGGCCCCGGCCGCCGCCCGCAAGGCGGGCACCATCGGCTACGTCCCGCAGAGCGAGGAGGTCGACTGGGCCTTCCCGGTGTCCGTCCGCGATGTGGTGATGATGGGCCGCTACGCCCAGATGGGCTTCACCCGCCGGCCACGCCCGGCCGACCGAGCCGCCGTGGCGGACGCCCTGGAACGGGTGGAACTGACCGAATTCGCCGACCGGCAGATCGGCCAACTCTCCGGAGGACAGAAGAAGCGGGCCTTCGTGGCCCGAGGGATCGCCCAGGGTGCCACCATCCTGTTGTTGGACGAGCCGTTCGCCGGCGTCGATAAGCGCACGGAGGCCACCATCACGTCCCTGTTGCGCGGGCTCGCCGCCGACGGCGCCACCGTCCTGGTCTCCACCCACGACCTCCACGCCCTGCCGGCCCTGGCCGACGAGGCCGTGCTGCTGATGCGCAAGGTGTTGATGCACGCCTCCCCCGACGAAGTCCTCCAACCCGAGAACCTGGCCCGCGCCTTCGGCCTGGACGTCATGGACCGGGAGGTGCTGGCATGAACCTCATCGAGCTCTTCGCCGAACCACTCAGCTACGACTTCATGGTCCGTGCCCTGGCCACCACCATCATCGCCTCGGTCGTCTGCGCCGTGCTCTCCTGCTGGCTGGTGCTGGTGGGCTGGTCCCTGATGGGCGATGCCGTGTCCCATGCGGTGCTTCCCGGGGTCGTGCTGGCCTACGTCGTCGGGGCGCCCTTCGCTCTGGGGGCCATCGTCTTCGGGTTCCTGGCCGTCGCCCTGATCGGGGTGGTGCGTGACACCAGCCGGGTCAAGGAGGATGCCGCGATCGGGATCGTGTTCACCACGCTCTTCGCGCTGGGTCTGGCACTGATTTCCGTCACCCCCTCCCAGACCGACCTGAACCACATCATCTTCGGCAACCTGCTCGGGGTCTCCCGGGCGGAGCTGTGGCAGGTGGGCATCCTGGGGGCCATCACCCTGGCGGTCCTGCTGCTCAAGCGCCGCGATTTCACCCTCTACGCCTTCGATCCCACCCACGCCCAGGCGATCGGGCTGAACCCGCGCCTGCTCGGAGCGGGTCTGTTGGGTCTGCTCGCGTTGACCTGCGTCGTGGCGCTGCAGGCGGTCGGCGTGGTGCTGGTGGTGGCCATGCTCATCATCCCCGGGGCCACGGCCTACCTGCTCACCGACCGGTTCTCCCGGATGCTGGTGATCGCCCCGATCATCTCGGTGGTCTGCGCCGTGGCCGGGCTGTATGTGAGCTACTACCTCGACACCGCCTCGGGAGCCATGGTGGTCCTGTCCCAGGGCGCCGCCTTCACAGTGGTCTACCTGTTCGGCCCCCGCCACGGACTGCTGGGTAAGCGGTGGGCGGCGCAGCGGCGCAAGCGCCTGCTCACCACCGCAGCCTGAGGGGGAACGGCAAAAAACTGCCCGCCCGGTTGAACCGGGCGGGCAGTTTTTTGCTTCTGTTCCCTAGCGGCCGGCGACCGAGACGAAGAGGGCGTCGCTGGCCGTCTTCCCCAGGCTCAACGGCGGCTGGTCGGAGCCGTCGATCTGCACTTCGAGTGTGCCCGAATACGGTTCGCCGGCGCCCACGGTCAACCGCACACCACAGATGATGTCCCGGTCCCTGAAGTAGCCCAGCAGTTCGCTGTCGGAGTCGGAGATCCGCTCGACCACCACGACGGTTCCGGGTTCGACGCCGGTGAGCTGGACGGCGTCGGGCACCTCCACGGTGCCGTCCGCCGCGGGGATGGGATCCCCGTGCGGGTCGCGCGTGGGGTGCTCCAGGATGGTGTCGATGCGTTCGATCATGAAGTCCGAGACGGCATGCTCGAGGACTTCGGCCTCGTCGTGGACCTGTTCCCAGCCGTAGCCCAGGATGTCGACCAGGAAGGATTCGATCAGCCGGTGGCGGCGGACCATCGCCACCGCGTGGGTGCGACCGGTTTCGGTGAGTTCAACGGTGCCGTATTTGGCATGGTCCAGGTAGCCCTGCTCGGCGAGTTTGCGCACGGCATCGGAGACCGTGGAGATCCGCAAGCCGGTTTTTTCGGCGATGTCCTTGGTGGTGACCGGTTCGCTGGTCCACTCCGAGAGGCTCCAGACGGCTTTGAGATGGTTTTGGGCGCTGTCCGACAATTCAGTAACCGACATGCAGGCCAGTCTACGCAGCCCGGGCCCCACAAGCCCGTCGGAGGGTCCCGGCCCCACCGGCTAGAAGGCCAGGACCACCCGGGCCACCACATAGGCGGCGACCACGAAGACCAGCGAGGCGAAGCCTCGTTTGAGCACCCGTTCGGGCAGCGAGCGCCCGATATGCCCGGCAATATAGGACGCCACCATGGCGGTTCCGGCGAAGGCCCCGGTCAGCGCCCAGTCCAGGTCCAGGTTCCCGATATGGGAGATGAATCCGCCCAGGGAGTTGACCACCACGATGACCAGCGAGGTCCCCACCGCCGTGGTCATGGGTAGACCCAGGACCAATGCCAGGGCCGGGACGATGAGGAACCCTCCGCCGACCCCGAGCAGACCGGTCAGGAATCCGACGACGATACCGGTGGCCACCGCCTTGGGTAGGCGGCGACGCCAGATGATGGTTCCGTCGGCGGCTATGTCATGGCCGGCCCGGGAACCGACGGGCAACAGCATCCGGATGCCGGCCAGCACCATGATCGCCGCGAAGACGATCAGCAGCACCTGCTGATCCATCAGCGAGTTCACCGCGGTGCCGGCGAAGGCCGTCGCCCCGCCGGTGACCCCGATGACCAGCGCCAGCCGCCAGTCCACATCGCGTCGTATCCGGGGCAGCACCGCCATGGTCGAGGAGGCCCCCACGACCACCAGCGAGCTGGGGATGGCCGCCGAGAGTGGCATCCCCACCCCATAGACCAGTGCCGGAACCGCCAGGATGGACCCTCCCCCGCCGACGAGCCCCAGCAGCCCGCCGACGATCAGCCCGAAGACCAGTGCGGCACCGATCACCGCCGGCTACCTGGCGTACTGTTCGGCCCAGGCGGCATAGCTGCCCTCGAGCTCGACGACGTCGTACCCGGCATGACGCAGCGTGCTGGCGACCACCGAACTGCGCACCCCACTCTGGCAGTAGGTGACGATGGTTCCACTGGTGGGCAGCTTCTCCAGGTTCCACAACACCCTCCCGCCGTGGAGTTGTTCCGAGCCGGGGACGTGGCCGTCCTCGTGCTCGGATTTGGCCCGGACGTCCAGCAGCAGCGCCTTGTCGAAGTCGGCGATCTCGCCCGGCTGGACCAGTTTCGGCGTATGCCGGGGCAGGCCCTCGATGCTGGTGACGTAACCGGAGACATCGTCGATGCCCACCCGGATCAGGTGGTCCCACATCGTCCGGGCGGCCTCGGGGCCCTCGGCCAGCAGGACCAGCGGGCGGCCGTCGCGTTCGGGGTCGATGGCCCAGGCCCCGTAGGTGGCCATGGATTTGATCGCCGGAATGTTCACCGACCCGGTGACCGTGCCCCGGTGGACCTCGCTCTGGGCCCGGGTGTCCACGAAGGTCACCTCGTGGGCGTCCAGCGAGGCGGCGACCTGGTCCACGTCGAGCTCCTGAAGCGGCTTCCGTTCGCCCAGGACGGCGGGGCCGGCGAGGTTCTGGCGCTTCATGCGCCCGAAGTAGGCCGGGGCGTCGGGCTGGCCCTCGAGCAGTTCGGCGACGAAGCCTTCCTCGTCGTCGGCCTCCAGGTATTTGCCCCACCAGGCGTTGAGCCGTTCATAGCCCACGGTGCTCGAGGGCACGGCACCCAGCGCCTTGCCGCAGGCGCTGCCGGCGCCGTGGGCCGGGTGGACCTGGACATGGTCGGGCAGGGTGAGGAACTTGTCCCGCAGGCTGGCGAACATCTGCTTCGCCCCGATGAAGCGGGTATCCACGCCGCCGGCGGCCTCGTCGAGCAGGTCGGGGCGGCCCAGATCCCCGCAGAAGACGAAGTCACCGGTCAGCGCGTACCCGGGATCCTTCGAGAAGGCCCCGTCGGTGACCAGGAAGGTCAGATGTTCGGGGGTGTGCCCGGGGGTGTGGAGGGCGGTGAGGGTGATGTTGCCCAGGGTGATGGTGCCACCCTCGGTGAGCACGGTGGCCTCGAAGTCATAGAGCCAGTCGGGTCCTCCCTCGCCGGAGACATACATGGTGGCGCCGGTATCGGCCGCCAGTTCGCGGGTGCCCGAGAGGTAGTCGGCGTGCACGTGCGTTTCGGTCACGGCGGTGATCTTCAGTCCGTTCTCCGCGGCGATCCGGTGGTAGACGTCGGTATCGCGGCGGGCGTCGATGACCACTGCTTCCCCGTTGCCCTGGCAGCCGATGACGTAGCTGGCCTGTGCCAAATCGGTGTCGTAGATGCGTTCAAAGAACATGGCGTACTCCTTAGGCAGTCGCTCGTGGGTTCAGGCTCGTCCCTTGAGGATGAGATTCCAATACATGTTGGGCAGTCCGTAGCGTTTGAGGTACCACATGTCCTTGCGTTCATGGGTGGTGTCGATGAACGGGAAGCTTGGTGCCGGGCGCATGCTGTAGTCGAATTCGGCCAGCAGCATCGTGTGGCGTGAGGTGGTCAGCGGGCAGGAGGCGTACCCGCCGTAGCTGGCCGACGGCGTCGCCCCACGCATGACGGCCAACAGGTTCTCCACCACCACGGGGGCCTGTTTGCGGATGGCCGCCCCGGTCTTGGAGTTCGGGCTCGAGCCGGCATCGCCCAGGGCGAAGACCTCCGGGTACCTGGTGTGGCGCAGCGTGTTCTTGTCGATCTCCACGTAGCCGGCGGGGTTCTGGGGGTCGGCCAGGGCATTGTTCTTCAACCAGTCCGGGGCGGACTGCGGCGGGACGGCGTGGAGGAAGTCGTAGCCGAGTTCCTCGTCGGTCCCGGTGGTGTTGTTGCGCACCGAGACGGTTTTGGCCTCCGGGTCGATGGAGGTTGCTTCGCTGCTGAAGCGGACCTCGATGCCGTAGTCGGCGACGACCCGGTCGAGTTCGTCGGAGAATTCCTTGACCCCGAACATGCCCGGGGTGGGTAGGACCAGGACCATGTGGATATCGTCCAGGACCCCCTGTTCACGCCAGTAGTCGGCGGCGAGGTAGGCGATCTTCTGGGGTGCTCCGGCGCATTTGATCGGCCCGGCCGGCATGGTGAACACGGCGGTGCCCGAGCGCAGGGCGCGGATCATGGTCCAGGTCTTGGGCGCCAGCTCGAAACTGTAGTTGCTCGAGGCCGAGGGGGTCTTCAGGGCCTCGGGCAGGCCGGGCAGCTTGTCCCAGTCCAGCTGGATGCCGGGGCAGACCACCAGATAGTCATATCCGACGGTGGTCCCGGAGGCGAGGGTGACGGTCTTCGCCTCGGGGTCGACCCCCGTGGCGGCGTCCTTGATCCAGGCGACCCCCTGGGGCATGACCGAGGCCTGGGACCTCACCGATTCCTTCGCCGGGGCCCGTCCACCGCCGACCAGGGTCCAGAGCGGTTGGTAGTAGTGCTTGTCGTTCGGTTCGATGACGGCGACGTCGTCCTGGCCGGCATGGCGTAGCCGGGCGGCCACGCTCAGTCCGGCGTTGCCGCCGCCGATGATCAGGATGCGATGGTGCAGGCCCATATGAAACGTCTCCACTTCGTTCGGCGCTGCCCGCCGGAGCTGTCCATGCGGCGGGGAGGTGCCGGATCCCGGCGGGAAGCACCCTACGCCCTAATGTACGTACATTTGCCGGTTCTGGGAAGCCCCCGGATGGTGGCAGTGGTCGGCGCGCCGGGAGGCGGCGGGGTCAGCGGGCGGCGGCGGGGGCCGAGGGATAGGAGGTGGTGACGGTGAAACGGTCTCCCCGGATGAGGGTTTCGCGCCATTCCACCGCCTGCTCCCCGGCCAGACCGAGACGTTCGATGAAGAAGACGGCGGTCCCCTCGGGACAGGCCAGGCGCCGCGACTGGGCCCCGTCGGAGGCCAACGCGTGCAGGGTTTCATGTCCGGCGCTGAGGGTGATCGAGCACCTGCGGCGCAGCACCTCATAGAGGGCCGTATGTCTCAGATCGGCCTCCAGGACCGACGCGGCAAGGTCGGCGGGCAGCCAAGTGTCGTCCACGGCGATGACGTCGCGGTCCGCATAGCGGGTACGGGAGATGAAGACGAGTTCGGCATCGGCCGCCAACCCCAGATGGGCCGCCGCCGTGGCGGAGCGGCGCAGCTCGGCGACCTCGACGACGCTGCGCTGGGTCATCCCGGCGTTCTCGACGGCGGCAAAGAGGCTGTAGACGGGGCCGAACCGTTGTTCGTCCACGACGTTGACCACCGAGGATTGCCTGCCGCGTTGGGCCGAAAGCAGCCCGGCCCGACGCAGCGGGGCCAGGGCGGCCCGGATGGTGGACCGGCTGACCTCGTATTCATCGGCCAGGGCCATTTCCCCGGGGAAGCCGTCGACGAACTCCCCGCGGTCGATCCGCTCCTTGAGCCGATCCTGGACCGCTTGCCAGAGGGGGACCTTGCGCCCTGGTTGATCCCGTTGCCCGGTGGCCATCGTCTCCCCGCCTCGCTGTCTATGGTGCCGGCCGGTTGCCGGACGCCCGGACGCCGAGAACTGACGTGCCGGCTCCCGGGACCGATGCTATCGCGGGTCGGGCCCGGGCTGCCTCAGATGCGGACGTAGGCGGCCCCCTCGCCCTGCCGGCGGGCCAGCTGGGCGATGGCTGCCGGCACGTCGCGGACCCCGGGGGCCAGCTCCGAGACCTCCACCCCGGCCGAGCGCAGGGAGTTGGCACAGGCACTGATCGCCACCCGTCCCGTGCCGAGCAGCTCCGTGATCCGTGCCGAGTCCTCCGCCGGGGCGGCCAGCCGGGTCACCGACGGACCCTGGACCACGATCTCCACCTCGGTGCCGGGCAATTCGGCCAGCGCGTTGGCGGCGATCCTCAAGGCCGTGGCCAGATCGGGGAACGGCGCCTGCCCCGGTCCGGCCAGGTGCAGCACCAGGGAGTTCATGGTGCCTCCGTTCCCGCGCCGCTGGTGGCCCGTTCGCCCGACTGGCCCGAACCAGCGTCCTGCGAGCCGGCGTCGTGCTCCGCGTCCTGCCCGTTCCCCGGGTCTTCGGCCTTGAGGTGACGGCGGACCGCCAGGATCCACCAGCCCAACAGCACCAGTCCCAACAGTGCCGGCCAGGCCCAGCCCGGCAGCGCCTGGTCGACGGAGCCGGCCGCGGCGGAGACCTTGTCCATCACCGAGGCGGAGATCAGTTCATTGGAGGTGACGAGTCCGCCGGTGGCCAACATGACGACCCCGACGGCCACGGTGACCACCCCGGCGATCAACATGTTGGTGTTGAAGCGGAACCTGCCCAGATACACGGTGCGTCCGCGCAGCCAGCCGGCCTTGAACACCCCGGTCCGACGGATGATGCCGGCCACGATCAGCACGGGGATCACCATGCCCAGGGCGTATATGGCCAGCAGCAGTCCTCCCGAGAGGGCACTGCCCTGGGCCAGGACGAGGGTGAGGATCGCTCCCAGGACGGGGCCGGTACAGAATCCGGCCACCCCGGCGGCGGTCCCCAGCAATACGGCCCCACCCAGTGACGGAGTCGCTGGACCCTTGCGCCGGGCCCGGCTGGGCAGCAGCTTGCCGACATCGAATCCCCCGCCCAGGATCTGCACGACCCCCAGGGTGATGATGACCCAGGCGGCCACGACGATCAGGGCCCGGCGATCCACCGCGATGGTGCCCCCGAGCCAGCCGATGCCCAGGCCCAGCGGGACCAGGGTGGCCAGCATGCCGATCAGGAAGGCCAGCCCCAGGGCCGAGAGCCTGCGGGTGGAGGTGGCCGCATGGGCGAAGAACGCCGGAAGCAGCAGGGCGTTGCAGGGGCTGAACAGCCCCAGCACTCCCCCGACGAAGGCAAAGAGCAGTCCGGCCTCCATCTACTTCTCGTCCTTTTCAGCGGCCTTGATTTCCTTGTCGATGGCCTCGATGAAGTTCTCCGTGGGCTGGGCGCCGACGAACGGGGTCTTGTTCAGCAGGAAGGACGGGGTGCTGGTCACGCCCAGCTCCATGGCCTCGTCGATGTTCTGCTGCACCACATCCGGGGCGTGGACCCCGTTCATGTCCTCGATGAGCTGATCGCCGTCCATCCCGAGCTTCTCGGCGGTGGCCTTCAGGTTCTTGTCCTCGAAGGCGGAGGCATCGGCGATCTTGCCGTCCTTGGACATCTCCTCGTGGAATTCGAGGTAGCCGTCCTGCATGGCCGCCGCCTGGGCGGCTTCGGCGGCCTTCAGGGACGCATCGCCGAAGATGTCCAGGTCCCGCCATTCAATGCGCAGCTTTCCCTCGTCGACGTACTTGTCCATCAGGGTCGGCAGGGTGTTGGCCGTCCATTTGGCGCAGAACGGACACTGGAAGTCCGAGTAGGCCACCATGACCACCGGCGCATCCACATCCCCCACGGCGGTGGGATCCTCCGGATCCACGCGGGCCATGTCCGGGACCTCGACGTCCTCGCCCGGGGCCTGCTCCTGCTGGGGTGGTTGCTGCTGTTGCTGTTCCTGCGGTGCGGCGGCCGGGGCCGGTTCGGAGGGGCTTCCGTTGCCGAAGGGCAATTGCATGCCGATCAACAGACCGATGACGAGGGCCACGGGGATCGGAATGATCCACACCCATGGCAGTTTCCTGGCTCCGCCGTTCCGGCGGCCCGGCGTCGCCGGTTCGTCGTGCATTGGTGTTTCAGACATGGGGGTGCTGCTTTCGATCGATTAGCTACTATGTTGCATAGTATCTCTACTATCCTTGATAGTAGATAGAACGGCGACGATCAAGTTTTCCGTTGAAGATCACACACCACCCAGGAGCCAGTACCCATGTCACGCCCCGCACGACCGCGCATCGGCTTCACACGCCGCATCACGTTGGCCGCGACCGCCCTGAGGTGGTGGGGGCCCCGGCAATGGATCATCGCCGCCCTCGGCGCCCTGGGCATCGGCGTGCTGCTCGGCGTGGCCACCGTCCTGATCCCCAACGACTTCTTCAGCCGCGACATCGCCCCCACGGCATGGGACCGGCCGGTCTGGATCGCCACGTCCCTGCTCTCCGGACTGTTGGTGGGCAGCTATGTCAGTCCCCGCGGGGCCGCCCCGGCCCCGGAGGACTCCTCGGCCGACGGCGGTTCGCGTTGGGGGTTGGCCGGTGGGCTGCTGGCCTGGTTCGCCATCGGTTGCCCGGTCTGCAATAAGATCGCCCTGTTGGCCCTGGGGTATTCCGGCGCAATGGCCTACTTCGCGCCCCTGCAGCCCTGGATGGCCGCCCTGGCCCTGGTCATGACCTTCGGCGCCGTGATCTACCGGCTCTCGGGCCAGGTCGAATGCCCGGTGTCGATCCCGCGACCGGATGCCCTACAGGAGACAGCGGAAAGGACCCAGGCATGAGCACCACCACCACCGGCGAGGCCGCCGTCGAGCCCGGGGCATCGCCCCGGCAGCCCCTTCTGCCCTTCGACCCCGGAGAGGCCCCCCGGGTCGGCACCCTGGAACGCCGGGTCCTGGACGTGCTGTGGAAGACCAAGCAGACCCACACCACGCGCAGCATCCTCGAGGAACTGGCCACCGGCGAACCCCCGCATCCGGCCTACACCACGGTGGCCACGGTGTTGGGGCATCTGGTGGAGAAGCAATTGGCCACCCGGGAACTGACCGGCCAGGTCTGGTCCTACACCGCCGCGTTTAGCGGTTGTGAATTCTCCGCGGCCCATATGGTCCGGGCGCTGGGCGAAACCAACGACCGGCGCAGATGCCTGGCCAGCTTCGCCACGTCGCTGGATCCCGCCGACCGCGCCTACCTGAAATCCCTGCTGTAGCCTCTCCCCCCCGGGCCCGTCCGGCCCGGCGACTCGACCCCGCCGAACGCACCGGATACCCGGTCCCCCGCCCCGCATTGGTAAAATGGTACGGATCTTTTAACCCGTCACGGCCCGTGGCGGTCCGGAACCACCGAGGCAGGGACAGGGGGAAGACGCCATCGGCCAGCGCAACCAGCATGAGCAACCGGCCGGGACCGATGCCGCCCCGACCGCCCGGCCCGGGAGGCTCAGGGCGTTCCTGACGGGCCTGTCGGTCCCTGCCGGGGTACTCGTGCTCTGGCAGGGCATCATCCTGGTGTTCGTACTGCCGTTGGTGAAGTTCTTGTTCACCCACGCATTGGCGCTGGCCGGGACCCCGAACCTGACCGACCGGAACTTCCCGCGGATCCTGCATAGTCCCCCGTCGGTGTTGCTGTTCCTGGCCATCGGGTTCATCGCCTTGGGCGCACTGGCCCTGCAATACACCTCGGTCATCGCCCTGGTGGGCAGGATCCGCGCCGGGTCACGGCATCCGGGAACGACGGCGGGACGCCAGGCCTGGCGTGCGACCGGCAAGGCGCTGGGGCTGCAGGCCCCGCTGGTGGCCCTCTACGTCTTCCTGCTCATGCCGCTGGGCGGGTTGGCCGATCTCTCCCCGCTGACCCGCGATATCGGGGTCGCCCCGTTCGTCACGGCCGAGTACCTCAAGAAACCGTTGAGCATCAGCTTGTACCTGTCGATGATCAGCGCGCTGGTGTATCTGAACCTGCGCCTGTTGCCGACCATCCCGCTGCTGGTCACCCGCGGGCTGACCCCGTTGCGGGCCATGCTCACCAGCTGGCAGGCGACCTGGACCCCACGCCTCCGCCTCCCGGCGATCCTCGCTGCCCCGCTACTGGCCGCGGTGCTGACCTTCGATCTGCCCTCGCGCACCGTGGCCTGGGCCGCGACCCTGCCCGGGGCCGTGCTGGACACCGATTCCCATCTGGTGGCCACCCTGGGCCTGGGGGCGGCGCGGGCGGCGGACTTCGTGCTCATGGTCATCGCCACGGTGGCGCTCATCCGGGTGTTGCTCGCCTGGGTGGATCGGCGGGTTCCGGCCGGCCGGGCCTCCGCCTCGCCCGCCGGGGCGGTGGACCGCCCCGCCGCCGAAGCCAACCGGTCGCCGGGCCGTGCCGCACTCCCCCTCGGGGGACGTCGGCTGGCGCTGCGCACCACGGCGGGCGCCGCGGTGGTGGCCATCGCCATCATGGGCGCCCCCGCGGTGGCCGCCGCTCCGGCCCAGACTTCCGACCCCCTGGTCATCGCCCACCGCGGGTGGGTGTGGGGCGGGGTCGAGAACACCCTGGGCGCCTTGGAATCGGCGGCCACCCAGGACCCCGATCTGGTGGAGGTCGACGTCCAGCAGACCAAGGACGGACACTTCGTCGCCAGCCATGACACGAACCTGCTGCTCCTGACCGGCCACAACGTGGACATCTACGATCTGACCCTGGCCGAGGCCGAAGCCACCACAGTCAGTGCCCGAGGCTTCAGCGACCACATCCCCTCGATGCTGGACTACGTCCGCCGGGCCCGGCAGTTGGGGATCAAGCTCCTCATCGAGCCCAAGGTCCACGGCCATGAAACGGACGACTACCTGGACCGCTTCATCGCCGAACTCGCCTCGGTGGGACCCCTGGACGACAACATCTACCATTCCCTGGATGCCGACCTCGTGGAATCGCTCAAGGCCCGGCGCCCCGACCTGTCCGTGGGATACACCATCGCGATGACCGTCGGCGGGATCCCGGACGTGGACTGCGATTTCCTGGTCGTGGAACAGGCCTCCTATTCCAAGCAGTTCCTGGACCAGGCCCGCGCGGCGGATCTGCCCGTCTATGTGTGGACGGTCAACCGCGAGGACCGCATCCGCAAATACCTCTACGACGGCGTCGCCGGAATCGTCACCGACCACCCGCAGCGGGCCAGGACCCAACGGTCCCGGGTCCACGCGCATCCGGGCACGGCGTTCCCGCTGCGCGATGTGGTCAAGCATCTGGCCAGCGTGATGCCGACCTCGCATTAGGTACCAGGGGGAATGTCCCAGGCCCCGCAGGGGTTGGCCCGGATATGGACCTGACCACGGTTCCCCTGACCACGATGGATGAGCGCACCACGACCCTCAACGACTACGCGGGCCAGGTGGTCATGGTGGTCAACGTCGCCTCGCGCTGCGGACTATCCGGACAATACGAGCAGCTCGAGGAACTCCACCGCACCTATGCCGATCGCGGTTTCACCGTCCTGGGTTTCCCCAGCAACCAGTTCCTCCAGGAACTGCGCAGCAACGAGGCGGTGCTCCAGTACTGTTCGACGACGTACGGCATCACCTTTCCGGTCTTCGACCGCCTCCGCGTGAACGGCCGGAACGAGCACCCGCTGTATACGGAGCTGAAGAAGACGAAGGACGCCACCGGGAAGGCCGGACGCGTGCGCTGGAACTTCGAGAAGTTCCTCCTGCTACCCTCCGGACAGAGGCTGCGCTTCCGTCCCCGGACCACACCGGATGCCCCGGAAATCATCGCGGCGATCGAAGCCAACCTCCCCGACCAGCCACCGACCGATCGGACACGGAACCAGCCATGATCCTTCCCGAGCCGCTCATCCCCGTCTTCCTGAAGGCCACGAAGGCCGGAGAAGAGTTCATCTCGGAGGCCGCGGCCCACCGACGGGTCCGCGAAGGCACGCTCCGCCCGGCCCCCTACGGTCCACCGCGGGGGCTGCGGAACGACGTCGGCATCACCGTGGCGCGCACCGCGGCCGGATGGCCCGCCTACACGCTGCGGCCCCGCAATCCCGGGGCCCGGGGGCACCTCATCTACGCCCACGGCGGCGGATGGGTCAACGAGATCTCCCCCCAGCATTGGCAGCTCGCCGCGCAGATCGCCGCCGAGGCACGGACCACCGTCCATGTGCTGATCTATCCACTGGTCCCCTTCGGCACGGCCGGGAGGGTCGTCGACGGTTTCACCACCGAGGTCCTGAAGTGCCTGGAGAGCGCCGAACCCACCGTCCTGGCCGGGGACTCCGCAGGAGGCCAGATCGTCCTGTCGACCCTCCTGCACCTGCGCGACCGGCACCAGGTGACCCTGCCGCGGACGATCGCCATCGCCCCGGCGGTGGACCTGTCCATGAAGAACCCCGAGATCGCTGCCGTCCAGCCCAGTGATCCGTGGCTCGGCACCCGGGGCACCCAGGTCTTCATCGACCTGTGGCGGGACACCCTGGACGTGGATGACCCCACGGTCAGCCCGCTCAATGGTGACTTGGAGGGTCTGGGCCCCGTGACGCTCTTCTCCGGAACCCGAGACATCCTCAACCCCGACGGCCGGCTCTTTGCACAGCGCGCCGCCCGGGCCGGCGTCGACGTCGAATACGTCGAAAAGCAGGGGCAGCTCCACGTGTATCCGCTGCTGCCCACGGCGACCGGGCGTGCCGCCCGCCAGCACATCGTGGCGCGGGTCCGCGAAGCCACCGCGTAGCCGTCTTCCTCCGCCGGGCCGCCGTCAGCCGGCTCAGCTGCCGCGGACCCCGACCCTGAGGATCTGATCGTCCTCGGGACCGGGGCTGCCTCGTCCGTCAGTGTTGTTGGTCAGGATCCAGAGGTCCCCGTCCGGGGCGGTCGTCACCTGGCGCAGCCGGCCGAACTGTCCCACATAGTGTTCGGTCGAGGTTCCATCCTCAAACACCGGAACCATCCGCAGGGCGGCCCCCCGCAGATTGGCGATGAAGATCGCCCCGGCGGTGATGGTCATCCCACTGGGGCTGGCCTCGGCGGGAGGCCATTGCTGGACGGGATCGGTGAAAGCGTCCTCGTCGGCGATGCCTTCCACCGTCGGCCAGCCGTAGTTGGCCCCGGCGGTGATCACGTTGAGCTCATCCCAGGTGCTTTGCCCGAATTCGGTGGCATAGAGCGTGCCCACGGCGTCCCAGGCCAGCCCCTGCGGGTTGCGGTGCCCGAGGCTGTAGACGTAGGAGTCCTCGAAGGGGTTCGAGTCCGGGATTCCGCCGTCGGGCTCCATCCGCAGGATCTTCCCGCCCAGGCTGTCCCGGTCCTGGGCCAATGAGCGGTCGCCGGTATCCCCGGTGGTGGCGTAGAGCATCTTATCGGGGCCGAACCCCAGCCGCCCGCCATTATGGTTCGTGCCGGCGGGAATCCCGTCGAGCAGGGTTTCGACACTGCCCAGTGCCAGCGACCCCGGTTGGCCAATGAGTTCGATACGCTGGATCCGGTTGCCCTCGGCCCCGGTGGAATAGGCGTAGAGCTGTTCGGTCCCGCGCATCGCCAAGCCCAGCAGCCCGCCTTCCCCGCCATGGACCACTCCGGGGACGACGCCGATCTCCCGGGTTTCGCTGTCCTCCCCCAATTCGAGGATGCGCCCCGAGTCCCGTTCACTGATCAGGGCCGTTTTCTCGCGGAAGACCACCGACCAGGGCGCTTCCAGATCCTCGGCGACCACTTCGGGATCATCCTTCAACACGGACAGGGTCGGGGCGGCTTCTGCGGGCCGGATGGACGAACCGGCGGGGGCCGATCCCTGCCCGGGCGCCGGGGGTGCAGACTCGTCCGTGGGAGGTCCTGCGGTGCAACACGTCAGTGCCAGAGAGGCGACGAACCCGGTGACAGCGAGAAGCGAACCGCGCGGCACGTGCATGCATGGCCTCCTGGCCGGCTGGCTGTTCACCAGGCGTGGGCAGCAACCTCGCTGGCGGGAACGCCGCAACCGGCTCCGACGGCGGCCCCTTCCGCCCAGTATGGACGCTGGCCTGCCAAAGCGCACCCGTGGCACGCCCGGGCGATCCGCCGGTCCGGCCTCCACGGCCCGGGACCCACGTTGACGGGCGGGCGCCCGGCTGAAAGGGTTGGTGCTCTTCGACCACCCAACCTCCGAGGGACCCCGATAGATGAAGATCGTGATGTATCTGGCCGCAGTCGTCGGCGGCCAGGTCTTCACCACCGGTTTGCTGGCGTGGGTCCTGGCCACCTCCTCGGCGAGGTCCCCCGGGGCCGTCCTGTTGGCGGCGTTGGCGCCGACGGCCTTCGTGGGGGCCGCCTGGTGTCTGGGGACCCGCAGCGTCGACGCGCCGGTGCGGACCCCGGGCACCGCGTGGACGGCTGCCTTCGGCACGGGGTGGCAACGCAGCGGATCGGCCCTGCTGGCCATCGGCATCCTGGCCACCCTCGCCCACGCGCTGACCAATGGAAACTCCGTCTGGCCCGCGCTTGTCCTGGTGGCCAGCGGCTTCGTCTTGAGCGGCTTCGGGATCGGCACCGGGCGGTGGATCCGCGCCCGCCGCCCGGATGAGCTGATCAGTGGGCCACGCAGGATGCCCGCGGCCGAACGCCTCCAACGGCAGATGGCCTGCCTGGTCGCGATCGGCTCACAGGCCATCTTCTGGATTTCATTGCTGGCCGGGGCCCCTTCCCGTCCCACCGGCGACACCGGACAGCTGGTCTACCACCTGCTGGGCAACACCCAGCTGGCCCTCTACGCTACCGGCCTGGCCGCCATGATCTGCGGGGCCTACCTGCGGGACCAGGTCCTGCACGATGCCCGGGTCAACAGGGACCAGACGGCGCTGTTGCGTCGGATCATCCGTGGGAGGACGCCGCTGCCCCAGGACGCCGAACTCCGCCGCCAGGCGCTGCGGTTCGCGCTGTCCATGCCCTACCAGTCGTTCTTCCGGGCCATGGTCTTCCCGCTGTTGTTCCTGGCGCAGGCGCTGCAGTACTACGTGGGGGTCATCCGGGGCGAAGGATCGTTCTTCGGCCAAGTCACCTCGTTCGCTCTGGCCGTGGGCCTGGTCCTGTCCACGGCCCACTTCCTGCGGTGGGGACGGGCGGCCCGCCGCTTCGCCCGGCGACAGCCGCAGGGGCCCCCGGTCACCACCCCCGGGGGCTGACACCGCGCGGACCCCGGTCGCCACCGGCGGATTCAGCGTCCGGAGCCGGCCTCCCACAGCGGGACCGGGACCGTGCCACAGGAGCGGCCGCCGGCATCGAGCAACCGGCCCGCCCGCTTATAGTGCCGCACGGTGGCCTGCCGGGATACCACCGTGCACCCCGGGGCCCGCCGGGCCAGCTCCACCTCGAGCCCGCGGACCTCGGAGAACTCATGCACCCACAGGGTCGCCAGCAGGTTCGCGGCCCCCAGCACCTCGGCGCTGAGCCGGCAGCCGGGAAGGTTCCCCAGATAGGCCCCGATCTCCTCCACCGAGGTCGCCGGAACGCTGAGCAGCAGGGAGACCTCGCGTTGTCCTGCCTCGATCTCCAGGGCGGCGTCGCAGCGCAGGGAGAGGAACCCCGAATCGAGGATCTGGCTGATCCTGCGTTGGGCCGTCTGCGCGGATACGCCGCATTCCTGCCCCAGCCGGGCCCAGGACATCCGGCCATCGGAGGACAGCCCCCGCACCAGGCGGGTGTCCAGCGCGTCGGGGACGTGGCCGCCCCGCACCGGCCGTGCCGGGGCGCCCAGTTGGCGTACCTGGGCCGGCTCCAACGTCCCGGACCGCCATTCCGAGGCCCCGCGGTGCAGGGTGGTGGAGAACATCACGTCACGGTGGACCAGCCCGGGAAGCTCGGCGAAGGAGCGGGTCAGGGTGCGCATCAGCTCGTCGTGGGAGGAGGCATAGCAATCGACCAACAGGTCGTGGGGTCCGGAGACCAGCGAAACGGTGGCGAACGCCGGATCCAGGCAGAGCCGTTCGATCAGTTCCGCCTGTCGGGCCGGGGTCGAAGTCAGGTAGGCGAAGGCCGACCAGCCGGCCTCGAGGTACTTCGGCCCCGGGAACGGGGTCACCCAGGCGATGCCGGCCTCGCGCAGGGTCTCCCAGCGGCGGGCCAGGGTCACCGCCGAAACGTCCAGGACCGTCGCGAGCTGCTCCCAGTCGACGCGAGGGGCAATCTGCAGGGCGTGGATGATCTTGAGATCAAGTTCCGAGATCATGGACGATTCCTTCGTGAGTAATCCAAATAATGATGTTTCCACTGGATTTTCCGTGCCCTGACCGTACACCTTCAAAATAGGTGATGTACCGCACATCGGAGGTTCGGCCCCCAGGGCCCGGCCCCCGGCAGAGCCCACCCACCAAGGATTCCCCATGAGAACCACCCACGAGGCCTCCGCACCCATCGTGCGGCGGACCATCACCGGCATGATCGTGGCCATGGCGCTGATCGAGGCGCTCAGCGGCGTCACGCAGGGCTATCTGAACCCGATCCTGCCGGCCCTGGGCCCGAGACTGGACATCGACGACCCGACCATCAACGGGATCTTCCTGATCTCCAACGTCTCCTTCGCGGTGATGACCCCGATCATCTCCCGGCTCGGTGACAGCTTCGGTTATCGACTGGTGCTGCGCTGCTCCACGGTCGTCGTCGCCGCCGGGGTCCTGCTCATGGCCCTGGCCCCGACCCTGCTCACCGTGAGCATCGGCGTCGTCATGCTCACCTGCGTCGTGGGTTTCATCCCGCTGATGATGGGCATCCTGCGCGTGACCAGCTCGGCCGACACCCGGCGCGGCGTCAGCGTCATGATCGGCACCTTGATGATCATGGTCGGATTCGGCGGCCTGCTGGCCGGTCTGATCGGGGCCCACGATCCGGCCCGCGGGTTCTGGGTCGGGGTGCCGTTCGCCCTTCTGGCGCTGCTCATGACGTTCTTCCTGCCCGACGCCGGGGCCCCCACCCGGGAGCCGATCGCCCTGCTGCCGATGACCTGCTGCTCCCTGGGGCTCGTGGGCCTGGTCATCGCCCTGTCGATGGGCCCGGACTGGGGCTGGCTGTCGGCGAAGACCCTGCTCGCCGGGATCATCGGGGTGGGCCTGCTGCTGTGGTGGACCCGCATCGACGCCCGCGCCGAGAAGCAGTTCATCAACCTGCGCCTGCTGGCGGTCCCGCGCGTACGCAGCGTCTCGCTGGCCACGTTCTTCTTCGGCTTCGCCTCGGTCAGCTATTTCGGGACCAACGGGATCTTCCTGCACGCCGACGCCGAGGCCGCCGGCTACGGTTTCGGACTCGATCCGCTGGCCATCGCCCTGGTCCTCGCCCTGGCCTCGGTCCTCGCCCTCGGCGCCTCGCTGCTGACCGGCCGGGCGCTGACGGCGATCGGCGAACGCACCACCTTGATGCTGGCCGGGGCGACCCTCGCCTCGGGGTTCGTGGTCATGGCCCTGGGGCACGGCTCCTTCACCGGATACTGCGCCGGCTTCGCCTTGTTCAACATGGGCATGGGCATCTACCAATCGGCCACCCGGGCGCTCTCGGTCGAAGGGGTCCCGCTGGAGGAAACGGCCACGGCCGCCGGACTGAACGAACTGGCGCTCTCGGTGGGCATCGCCGTGGGTGCGGCGGTGGTCAAGATGCTCTCCTCCACCTTCGCCGCCGACGGCCATATCCTGATGAAGGGGATGATCGCCATCTGGATCACCCTGATCCTGGCCGCCCTCGTCGCCACCTTGTTTTCCCGCGGGTACACCCCGGTCACCGCATCCGCCCCCACCGAAGAGGTCACAGCATGAATCCGCACCAGACCCGGCACGACGCCGGTCCCGCCATCCAGGAACCGGCCTCCACGATCTCCCGGGCCTTGGACCGCGATCGTGCCACCGTGCTGGAACTGAGCCACGCCCTGCATGCCGACCCGGAGCTCGGCGGGAACGAACACCGCTCCGCGGCCCGGGTGCGTACGGTGCTGGCCGGGGCCGGCTTCGACTTCCCGGACCACCAGCCGGACTCCCCCACCGCCTTCCATGCCACCACCGGTTCCGGGGATCTGGTCGTGGCCGTCTGTATTGAATACGACGCATTGCCGGGGCTCGGCCATGCCTGCGGACACAACGTCAACGGGGCCATGGCGGTGGCCACCGCGCTGGCACTCGCCGACGTCGCCGAAGAGCTGGGCCTGACGGTCGAGGTCTTCGGTACTCCCGCGGAGGAGACCACCGGAGGCAAGGTCGATCTGATCAACGAGGGCTTCTTCTCAGGGGTCCATCTGGCCTTAATGGGCCATGCGGCCGATACGGACGGGGTCGGCTCCGCCTCGTTGGCCCTGGGCTGCTGGGACGCCTACTTCTCGGGGGTTCCGGCGCATGCGGCAATGAACCCCGCGGCAGGGGTCAACGCCCTGGACGCGGTGGTGGTGGCCCAGACGGCCATCGGACTGGCCCGTCAGCAGCTACCGGCCGGGGCGATCGTCTCGCTGGTGGTCCTCGAGGGGGGCACCGCCGTGAACATCATTCCGGCCCGGGCCCACGCCCGGGTGGAAATGCGGGCCCCGTCGGCCGAGACCCTGGTCCTCATCCAGGACAAGATCCGCACATGCCTCGAGGCAGGAGCCCTGGCCAGTGGCGCCACGCTGGAGATCGAACCGCAGGGCCACGATTTCGCCGATCTGCGCCAGAACCGTTTCCTAGCCGAGTCCTATGCCGCCGCGATGGTCGATCGGGGCCGCGAGGTGCCGCTGCTGGAGGCTCCCGCGGCGTCCACCGACATGGGCAACGTCTCGCATCTGGTCGCCTCGATCCACCCGATGGTGGGATACCCCACCGACGGCGCCACACCCCATACCGCCGAATTCGCGTCCTTCGGAACCAGCGAGGGGGCCGATCAGGCAGTGCTCGACGGCGCCTACGGTCTGGCCATGGCGGCGGTCGCCGCCGCCACGGATCCGCGCGAACGATCCCGGCTTCAGTCGGGGATCAGTCCGCGGTGACCCCTGAACCGGCTCGCGGGGCCTGGCGCAGTTCGAACCACCGGTAGGCCTCGGTCCTGGCCTCTTCGGTCAGCACCGTGTACGCGGCAGGTTCGGCGCCGGCATCGCGGGCCGTCTGCTCGAGGTAGTCGCGCAGCACCCACACATCGACGGGGTCCACCAGTTCGCGTAGCTCCAGCGCCGCGTCGAGCGCCTCGTCGCTGAATTCGAGGTCTTCGCAGACTTGCTCCCGGCTCCGACCGGACAGGGACAGGTTCTTTGCGAGCTCTTCGCTGGTGACCTGGCGTTCGGCTGGTTTCAACGTCATGGGTCGCTCCTTCAGCTGATGGGGTCCTTCCCCTGAACCCTACGCGTCCCCGTCAACCCGTGGGCCTCTTCGTCCGGACTCACGTGCGAAGTCCGTGCCTCAAGCAAGACAAAGCATGCTCGAGCGCGGACTCGTGAACTTTCACGCGCCGGATTCGGCCAGCGCTTCACGGATGATTTTAGAACGGGTCTTCCCCTCACGCTCGGCGCGTGCGTCAACGACTGAGAGCTCTTCCTCGGTCAAGCGAAGCGCGACGACCTGAGACGGCCTCGAGCCACGCCCCGGACGGCCTCGGCCTCGCTTCTTCAACGTGTCGGCGAGAGCCGCTCCGCCCCAGGGGCACCGCCACTCCCGGGCACCATGCGCCCGCCGGATTCCAGGATCCGACGGACGTCGCGGTGCCGGCCCCCCGCCCCGGCAACTTCCCCAACTCGGGCTCGGCCACCGGCGTGGGTGGTATTGATGGCTTCCAGCACGGCGGGGGCCTCAGCGGCCAAGGACTCCATGAGCCGCGAGATGGTGACTCCGAGGCAACGAGCCAGAACGCCGCCGGGTCTTGCGCGACGAATGGTTTGCGCCACGGCAGAACGCGGTGTTCACGGCTGTTGGCAGGCTGACGGTTTTCGCAGTCCCGGTCAGCAGGATGGTTCCGGCTTGGGACGAGACACCGGTCCCGTGCGAATCATCTTGAGGTCGAGGTAGCAAGGAGCAAATTTCTTCATCGTCAGGGTGCTCCTTTTCCGGCCGGAATTAAAGACGAAGTTGGGTCTTGTGTTTTTTAATGTGACTCACATAACATTCGTTGTGTAATGAAATTACAGACCTGCTAGCGGCCTTACAGAAAGGAGATCCATTATGCGTGGTGGCATCAACCCCCGTCCTACCCGCCCCTAATGACTTGCTGAAGTGCCCTGTATGCCATATCGATGGCCAGCAGGGCACTTCTCTAATCAAGAAAGTACTCGTATGAATATTGATGGCATCTATGACAGCTATGTCCGCTCTAGTGCTCGGTACTGCCGCGACCTCTTCCGCGCGGCTCAAAATTTCTTCGCAGCGAATGCTCTTGTCGAAGATGTCATCACTGGATCGGGAGTCCCTACTCCTCCTCAGGTCGACGCCATCTCTTCAACCTTCGCTAAAACCAGCACCTGTGCCATAGAAGCGGTGGCTTCAGTCCAAGAATTCGCCGCGGCGCACAACAACTATCCAGATCAGCAGCTTCTCGTGGATTCTGATACCCAGCAGTGGAGGCTCCGTCGGATAGCTGAGCTCGGGGAGCGGATCGCCAATATGACTTCTGCGCTGAGTTCTGGGGCCGATCTGCAGGAGCAGATCTGGGCTGAGCCAGAATACACTCGCCTGTTCACGGAAATGGCTGACATCGTATGTACAAGCGTGACCTGGCAGCGAAGTTTAGCCCTCGAGACACACGGGGAGTTGTGATTTGAGCATCGCCGACGAGAATCACGTCGACTCCGAGAGCCAGCCGAATCCTTTTCGACGCTTTGCTTTCCGGCAGTGGTATGCAGCTACAACACTGCTTGCTGTGAGCACTTCCACCATGGTGGCAGTAACGCTGGCACTCGTCGACGTCACGGCCAGTGTCGCCCTGGCCGGTCTGATCAGCGGCCTCATTCTTGGAATCGAACTGCTGGTAGTGCCCATAGGGGGTGGCTTGGCTGACGTGATCTCCCGTCGGACGCTGTTGCGCCGTGCGCTTTTCGCGGCACTGGCCGCGAACACCGTGCTCGTCGCCTTGCTGACCACCCTGACCCTGGCAGGGGGTGAAGGAAGAGCCTGGATTGCCTGGGCAGTGGTCGTTGCGCTCGTGGTGTCGGCGGGTGCGGCGGGAATCGCCGATCCCGCCCTCGACGCCTCGGCCCGGTCATTGATTAAACCTCCAGAGTTTCCGCGCGCAATGAGTGCCGAACAGGCACGCAGCTCCACATTGCAGATCGTCGGCAGTCCCGCTTCGGGTGGACTCTACGCCCTCATACCGTCAGCCCCGTTTATGCTTCGCGTTTTATGCGACCTGGGCTTCCTCCTGACCTTGCGACACATTCGCCAGGACCTCGGCCCCGTGACACATGAGGGACTAGGGCGTGTCTCCTTTATTGGCGAGTTTCCGACTGCGAAGCTGGACTGGTGACTATCAATCCAAGGCATCGCGTATTCACTGACGAACAATGGGAACGCATAGAGCCTCTCCTGCCTTCCAATACCGGCAAGAGAGCTCGACCCTTCGAGAACAATCGCCGGATCGTCGAAGGCATCGCCTACCGGTACCGGGCTGGCATTGCCTGGCGTGACCTCCCGCGCGAACACTTCGGCCCGTGGCAGACGGTATGGAAACGCCACCGACGCTACGCCGCCGACGGCACGTGGGACCGAGTCCTGGCCCAGATCCTGGCCGATGCAGACGCTGCTGGTGATATCGATTGGAACATCTCCGTTGATGGGACGATCAATCGTGCTCACCAGCACGCGACGAACACCCGTCGTCCTGAGCAGGACACAGGGGGCTACATCGAATTACAAGAATCTTCCCGATGATGCCTGCGAACCCGCTGGCCACGGGATCGGCCGCTCGCGTGGCGGTCTGACGACGAAGATCCACCATGCCGTCGACGGTCGAGGTCGACCATTGGCGATCGTGATCACTGGCGGCCAGCGCCACGACGGAGTCATCCTCCCTCAGGTGCTGGCTGATATCCGAGTCCCGCGCAACGGCGCTGGCCGTGCACGCACACGCCCTGACTCGGTGCTGGGCGACCGCGCCTACGGTTCCAAAGCCAACCGCGAGCACCTACGGTCTCGTGGAATCACGGCAGTGATCCCTGAGAAGAAGGACCAGATCGCGGCACGGAAGAACCGCGGCAGCAAGGGTGGACGCCCACCAGCGTTCAACGCTATTGCCTACAAGAACCGTAGCGTCGTCGAGCGGTCCTTTGCCTACGTCAAACAGTGGAGAGGACTGGCTACGCGCTATGACAAGCTCGCGATCACTTACCGTGCTGCCGTCGTTATCAGTGCGATCCTGACCTGGCTCCGTCAATAAAGGAGACATGCCCTAGATAAGGACTCAGGTGCCTCCCCTCGCGGCCGATATGCTCAAGCGCTCCTGGGGTACCGGGAGGCTTTGTCGTTTCTACGTCAACACCGTGCCTTACGGCGAGTTCTGGTCGCTGCGCCACTGGTTAATCTCATGGTTTTTTCCGGTACGTCCTGGACGGTTTTGCACCTGGCCTCAACAGGGGTGAACGCGCTAACAACGGGGATCACCGTCGCCGGGTTTGCTGTCGGTGGACTGATTGGCAGTGCCATAGCCCCGGCACTGACAGATCGATTCCCCCCTGGCCCCCTGGCGATCGTCGGGCTGTCTTGGATGACCGCCATCTTTGCCGGGCTATTTCTGTGTGACGGACGACCGTGGACACTGTTTGTCTTGGGCGTCCTCGCAATGCTTCCTTCTCCTGCGCTCAACGGGGGGCTGTTCGCACACGTGTTCGCCGAGACGTCTCCAGGCATGCAGGGACGGGTGATGGCCACCTTCAGCCTTGTCGGCGGACTCGCCACGGTGGCTGCTCCGATCGTTGCAGGAGCCGCCATTCAAGCTAGGCTTGACGCAACTTTGGGTGTCTTCACCTGCGCAATTGGCGCACTCGGAGTTCTGGTGTTGCTCACCTCTCCAGCAGTGCGGGCCATGCCCCGTCCGTGACCGGTTCTCCTCTTTGGCGTCGCGACTGATCGGACTGAGCGAAGACATGGGCCATGGGCATCGGTGGAACGTCACAACAGGAGGAGTAGCCGCCAAAAACGGTTGAGCGGCCTCATATAGATCCTCCTCAGGCCACCATT
Source organism: Arthrobacter sp. 179 (assembly GCF_052379645.1). Classification (NCBI taxonomy): domain Bacteria; kingdom Bacillati; phylum Actinomycetota; class Actinomycetes; order Micrococcales; family Micrococcaceae; genus Arthrobacter; species Arthrobacter sp. 179. The sequence goes on from NZ_JBQSYU010000007.1 coordinate 101,742, forward strand.
CCATGATTGGGCCGTACCGAAAATCAGCTCCGTAGGGGTATCGAATCCTGGAGTAGCGGCCTAACCTTTGGGACACTCGTTTGAGCCTGGGCCTTTCACCGGGCTCCGAATTCCAGGGACCGGCGAAAGACCGAAGCAGGGAGCTCGCGAGCATCCGCCGCGTCCAGAGTGTATCGGCTCCGGAGGCCCGCCTGTTTTGACCTCGGACTGTGATCGGTGCCATCCTACTGTTCATGAACCTGTCAGACAGCTGGACAGCAGGACAGCAACCGATCGAGCGCACGAGCGCCCCCGAAGCGGTCTTCGCCTCCCTGCGAAAGGCCATCGAAGCCGGCGACCTGCCCGTGGGCACCAAACTCAGTTCGGAGGCAGCCCTGGGCGCCCGCTTCGGCGTCAGCCGTTCGGTCGTGCGCGAGGCCCTGCGCTCCTGCGCGTCCCTGGGTCTGACCCGCACCGAGACCGGCCGCGGCACCTTCGTCATCGCCGACCACGCCACCACCGACCTGGTGCTGGGCACCTTCTCCTCCACCGACCTCCTCGAGGCCCGCCCGCATATCGAGGGCCCGGCGGCCCGACTGGCCGCCGAACGACGCACTCCCGCGGATCTTGAACGCCTGGCCTCGCTCATGGAGCAGATGCGGACCGAGGAAGACGCCGAAGCCTGGGTGGAACTAGACACCACCTTCCACCTGGCCATCGCCGCCGCCGGGGGCAATGGCGTCTTCATCAAGGTCATCGCGGACATCCGCGAGGCCATGGCCCGCCAGTCCGAGACCATCAACCTGGTCTCTGGCCGCCGCCGTGCCTCGGAAGCCGAACACCAGAAAATCGTCTCGGCGATCCGGGCCCGTGACCCCGCGGCCGCCGAAACCGCCCTGCAGGAACACCTCGGAGCCGTCCACGGCGCCGTCGACCATCTCGTGAAGAACGGATCCCAGTGAATCTTCCCTCCCACGCCCCGCTCGCCGTCCAGACCCGAGGCGATGCCGTCGAATCCGTCCACTACGGATCCCTGATCACCACCGCACCCGACGGGAGCATCTCCTCCAGCATGGGCGACAGCCAGGCGGGCTTCTACCCGCGCTCGGCCCTGAAACCACTCTTTGCCGTGGGCATGGTGCGCGCCGGCCTGGCCGTGTCCAGCGAACAACTCGCCCTGGCCGCGGCCAGCCACTCCGGTTCCGAGCGCCATCAGGACATCGCCGCCTCCACCTTGGCCGACGCAGGAATGGACGCCTCGGCCTTGGCCAACAGCACCGACCTGCCCTATGGCGCCGAAGAACGAAGCGCCTGGCTGCAGGCTGGAAACGGCCCCACCCGACTGGCCCAGAACTGCTCGGGCAAACATGCCGCGCTCGTCGCCCTCTGCGTGAAACGTGGCTGGCCCGTTCAGGGCTACCTCGACACATCCCACCCGATCAACGAACTACTGCGCAGCACCGTCGAGGACCTCACCGGCGAGAACGTCGGCACCACCAGCACCGATGGCTGCGGAACCCCCGTCTACACCCTGTCCCTGGCCGGGGTCGCCCGGGCCTTCGGCCGGTTGGCCGCGGCCGCCGAGGGCACCGCGGAACGTGCCGTGGCCGATGCCATGCGCGCCCACCCCGAGCTGGTCGCCGGCGAGGGACGTGATGTCACAGCCATCATGCGCGCCGTCCCCGGGCTGGTCGCCAAGGACGGTTTCGAGGGCATCCAGGCCATCGGCCTGCCCGACGGCACGGGACTGGCCCTGAAGATCTCCGACGGCGGGGACCGGGCGCGGATGCCCGTCGCCGCGGCGGCCCTGTCCCGGCTGAGCGGCGATCCCTCCCTGGCCGCGGCCCTGCACCCCTTCCTGGCCGTCGGCGCCCTGGGCGGCGGCGAACGCGTCGGCGAACTCACCGCCGTCCCCGCCTGATACTTCCGGGACCGGCCGACACCGCCGTCGTCCCCTCCCCCGCTTTTCCCATACCCACCCAGAGCAACACCCTTCAGGAGCATCACCCCATGTCCATCAGCACCTTGGCCGCCACCCGTCTCGAACACGATCTGATCGGTGACCGCGAAGTCCCCGCCGAAGCCTACTGGGGCGTGCACACGCTGCGCGCCTCGGAAAATTTCCATATCACCGGCCAGCAGGTGGGCTCGAACCCGCACCTGATCCGCGCCCTGGCCCTGGTCAAGCAGGCGGCGGCCCGGGCGAACCGCGAACTCGGTCTGCTGGACGCCACCCGTGCCGAAGCCATCGATGCCGCCTGCGCGGAGATCGCCGGGGGCGCCCTGCATGACCAGTTCATCGTCGACGTCCTCCAGGGTGGTGCCGGGACCAGCACGAATATGAACGCCAACGAGGTCATCGCCAACCGGGCCCTGGAGATCCTCGGCCACGCACGTGGGGACTACCAGCACCTGCACCCCAACGACCACGTGAACCTCTCCCAGTCCACCAACGACGTCTACCCCACGGCAGTGAACGTGGCGGCCTCCTTCACCGCAGCCCCGCTGCTGGCGGCCATCGAAGAACTCGAAACCGCATTCCAGGCCAAGGCCAGCCAATTCCGTACCGTGGTGAAGATGGGCCGCACCCAGCTGCAGGATGCCGTACCAATGACGCTGGGCCAGGAGTTCGGCACCTACGCAGTGACCATCCGCGAAGACCACGACCGGTTGGCCGAGTCCCTGGAGCTGGTTCATGAGATCAACCTGGGAGCCACGGCGATCGGCACCTCGCTCAACGCCCCCGACGGCTATACCGAGTCCGCCTGCCGGCACCTGGTCGAACTGACCGGTCTGCCGCTGACCACCTCCCCCGACCTGATCGAAGCCACCCAGGACGTCGGCGCCTTCGTGCACCTTTCCGGCGTGCTCAAGCGCGTGGCCGTGAAGCTCTCCAAGATCTGCAACGATCTGCGCCTGCTGTCCTCCGGCCCGCGGGTGGGTTTCAACGAGATCAATCTGCCGGCCGTTCAGGCAGGGTCCTCGATCATGCCCGGCAAGGTCAACCCGGTCATCCCCGAGGTCGTCAACCAGGTCGCCTACCAGGTGGTCGGGCACGATGTGACGATCTCGATGGCCGCCGAGTCCGGACAGCTCCAGCTCAACGCGTTCGAACCGGTGATCGTGCACTCCCTGTCGATGTCGATGCGCCACCTGGAAGCCGGCTGCCTGACCCTGGCCCGCAACTGCGTGTCGGGTATCACCGCCAACGAGGACCTGCTGCGGGCCAACGTGGAGAACTCGATCGGCCTGGTGACGGCGCTGACCCCGCAGCTGGGGTACGCCACCTCGACGGCGATCGCCATGGAGGCCCTGCATTCCGGCCGCGGGATCGCCGACCTGGTGCTGGAGCAGAACCTGCTCAGCCGCACCGAACTGGAGGAGCTGCTGCGCCCGGCACGCCTGGCCAACCTCTCCGAATAGCCCCTGTTCCCCGGGGCCACGCGCCGCCCCGGGGACCGGCAGGCCTTGACATTGGATTCCCTGGTTGAAGAATCGGAAGATGAGCACCCCCGTAACGCAGACGTTCACCGCCTTGGGCGATCCGGTGAGAGCGACGATCGTCGACCACCTCTCCGCGACGGATGCCACGGTCGGTGACCTGGCCGCCCTGTTCGAGATCTCCCAGAGATCCCTGACGCGGCATCTGGGCGTGCTGGAACGCGCCGGGCTGATCACCCGCCGTCGGGAGGGCCGGACGCGCCGCGTTCAGTTGGAAGAACAGACCCTGGATGCCGCGCACCATTGGCTCCAGGAGCGACGACGTCGGCTCGAGCACCGCCACCGACGTCTCGGCGCCGTACTGGCCCGCCTTCCGGAGCACTCCGATCCAACCGTCAGGGGAAAGATCATGAATCCGCACGACATCCACCATCCGGGACTGACCGAACACCGCCGCGTCGGCGAACAAAGCGTGGTGCACCGGCGCGAATTCTCCGCCCCGGCCGCCTTGGTCCAGCGCGCCCACACGGACGTGGAACTGTTCAGGCAATGGATGGGCCCGCGGGGGACCACAGTCCGCGTGGAACGCTTCGATGCGGTCACCGGAGGGGCGTTCCACTACATCGTCGAAGCCGAGGGTGGCGGCAGCTGGCCGTTCCACGGCTCCTATCATGTGGTCTCTCCCGGGCTGATCGTGCATACCTGGGAGTACGAGGAGGACCACGACGTCACCTTGGAGACGCTGCATTTCGTCGATCACGGCGACGGATCCAGCGCCCTGGAGGCCACCTCGACCTACCCGTCCAAACACGCCTGCGACGCCATGATCGATTCGGGCCTGGACGCCGGGATGGACGAGGACTTCGAACGTCTGGACACCGTGCTGAAAGAGGCCCTCGGCTGAGACCTTCGGCGAGCTTGCCGCCTCAGGGCCGCCGGCGCCCCGCCCACAGTCCGGTGAGCAGCGGAACGGCAGACCCGATCATCAGGACGTTGCCCAGCACCACGTCGTCGGGACGGACCAGGGATCCGGCGATGAGCACGGCACCGAAGACCAGGACCGCCACCGCCCGTTGGATGGTGCGCTGCAACCCTGCGACTTGGCGTTCCAGCCGGGGGCTGGCCACCGAGAGGGTCCCGTCTTCGATTCCGGTGATGAGGCCATCCAGGCGTTTGGGCAGCCCCACGGCGACCTTGGCGACATCGAGCCCCTCGCGGGCGACGTCCTGCACGAAATTTCCGCGCTCGTCGCGCAGCAGCTGCCCCGCATAGGGCTCCACCGAGTCCCACAAGTTGAACTGGGTATCTAGCGTGCTGCAGACGCCCGAGGTCAGGGACATCGCCCGGATGATGAGGAGGAAGTTCTCCGGCAATTGGAACGGCAACGACCTGACGACGTCCCCGAATTCAGTCGCGAATTCACGAAATTCGCGCGGGTCCACGTCCTTCAGCTCGGCGAAGCCCATCCCCCCGAAGCGGGCGAAAAGCTGCGTCATGGCCCGCTCCAGTTCGCCCGTATCGGTCGAGGGCACCAACACCCCCACGTCGCCGATCGCGGCTACGAGCCCTTTACCGTCCCGGGAGGCTGCGGCGATCAGTAGTTTCCGCAGTCCGCTTCGTGTACTGGGTGGAACGTCCCCCATCATGCCGAAGTCGATGAACGTCAGCTTCCAAGGGTGCTCCGCAGAGGAGTCGCCGGTTGGGGTGACGAAGATGTTTCCGGGGTGGGGATCGGCATGGAAGAAACCGTTCGTGAACATCTGGTCGAACATAATCGAGGCGAAAACGGGGGCCACCTGTGCCGGATCAATGCCTGCAGCACGAAGCGCCACGGCATCGGTGATCTTGATGGCGGTGACGTCCTCCAGGGTGAGGACGCGGCGGGCGCTTCGCTCCCAGACCACGGCAGGGACCGCCACCCGATCGTCCTCTGCGAAGTCCGCGGCGAAGCGCTCGGCATTGGCCGCTTCCTGCAGATAGTCGATTTCCTCGCGGCTCGTCTGGGCGAACTCTTCGACCAATGCCGGCATATCCGCGCGCTTGGAGACCAGGCGCACATGGCTGAGCCAGCCGCCGACTTTGCGCAGGGCCGCCAAGTCTATGTCGACAATGGCCTCGATGCCGGGTCGTTGAACCTTCAGCATCACCGTGTCGAAACCGGTATCGGCGGCCAGGCTGGGAACCAGCCGTGCCCGGTGCGCCTGCCCGAGAGAGGCTGCGGCAATGGGTGTCTCCTCGACGGCGGCGAAGACCTGCTCCAGCCCGGCACCCAACTCAGCCTCGGCAAGGGCCCGGATCGCGGGGAACGGAACAGGAGGAACCTCGTCCTGCAGACCTTCCAACTCGGCGGTGATCTCCGGCGGAAGGACATCGAGCCGGGAAGACATGAACTGCCCTACCTTGATCATCAAACCGCCCAGTTCCACCGCAAGCCGATGGAAACGCTGCGCAAAGCGCCGCATCCTTTCGGTCCGCCCCCGGTCCGCCATCCATCTGAGCCCGATCCGTGGAAGGAACAGTTCGAACCACCAGGTCACCACCAGGTGCCAGGCCGCGAAACGCAGGATGCGCCGATAGCGGGCACGGGTGTTGCCGGCCCCCGCCACCGGATCTGCCCGATCCCGACGAACCGACGCCACCCCCGTCAGCCCTGGGCGAGGATCGAGTAGAGCCGACGCCGGGCCTCGTCGAGCACCGTCACGGCTTCCTGCACCTGTTCCGGAGTTCCGGTGCGACCGACCTGCGACGCTGCCTGGGCGAGTTCCACACCGGCCTTGGGAAGCGCCGCGAAACCTGAGCCTGAGGCTGCCCCGCTGGTCTCCCAGGGAGCCGGCTCATCGTTGTCAGCGACGTCTTCCCGGCCCGCCTCGGTGAGCGAGTAGATCTTGCGTCCATTGGATTCCTCGGAACTGATGAAACCCTCGTCGGCGAGTAACTGCAACGTGGGGTAGACGGAGCCGGCACTGGGCTTCCAGCTACCACCGCTGCGCTCTTCGATTTCGCGGATGATCTGATATCCGTGCATCGGGCGCTCTGCGAGCAGGGCCAGAACCGCTGTGCGCACCTCGCCGCGTCCGGCACGCGTGCCCGGGCGTTTCCCGAATCGTGCTCGCAGCTCTTCCACGGCCTGCCACATACCGTCCATGTTGTTGCCGTCGAATCCACCTGACGGATATGAATTACGCATTTTGGTCTCCTTCGGGAATCGCCAACGATGTACAGCGATACTCAACGATATATCGCGATACACGCAAAACCAAGGGAATTAGCCCCCGCTATCCAGCTCCGCACAAAATGAAGGGCCCGCATCCCACGTACCCGAGGACCTTCTGGCGATCCACGCCCACGCTTGGGGCGCTGGCCTTATTGAGGGCTGGCCGACGTGCTGCCTCGTTTTTGAAGACGCGGAACGACGATACCGAAAACACAATACGCAAGAACCCAGGCGACGAGCCCGATAACCAGGAAGTACCCTCCGATGACCAGAATGTCCGTAGCTGTTTGTGCGGGGAACCAGCCACTCAAGCACAGAGCGGGAAAAACCGTCAGGGCCATCACCAAAAAGTGAATAACCGTCTGGCGCCTCAGGGTCCACGCTTCAACGTCGTAGATCACCGAAGCCGCCATGACCGAAGCAACGATGACACCGACAGTCAGCGTGCCGCGTGCGTCTGATGTCTGGTCCAACGCCGCCAATCGCGCCGCAATGCCCGACATGAGCACGAGCGGAATACCGCCCCGTAGCGCTGCTTTCCCCCAGAGCTTCATGACTCAATCGTAGCCGGAGTGGCAATCCCGGGTCGGCCGTCCATAGCTGAAGGAGCGAAGAAGTTCTGGACGAAAACCACGCGCGGATCGGCGCCCTCCCGAAAAACGTATTCGCTTCCAGCGCTCTCCGGTATCTTGTCCTCCATGGTCCTCAATGTGCATGAGCGAAAAATCGCCGCACCCCCAGCAGTGGTCGCTGAGTTGATCGATTCACTGGCCAGCTCCAATGATCGCCTCTGGCCCAGCAATGACTGGCCTGCCATGTGCCTGGACCGAGGACTCGAGGTAGGTTCCGCCGGCGGGCACGGCCCGGTCCGCTACACCATCGAGCACTACGAACCGGGCCGACGGGTGAAGTTCCGGTTCACTGGTCCGGAGGGCTTCCACGGACACCATTCCTTTGCGGCCTTCAGTAACTCAACCGACTCAACGCTGCTTCGACACGAACTGTTCTTGAGGCCGCGGGGTATCGCACTCATCACCTGGCCGTTGTTCTTCAGGCCCCTCCACAACGCCCTAGTGAAAGAAAGTCTGGATCGCGCCGAACGGGAATGCGGTGCTCCAGCCAGATCGCCCTCTCGTCGAACTTTGTGGACCAGAGTGCTTCGGGCCGCACTCTCGCAGCCACTCACACCGCACCGAAAGAACAGCTAAGGAATCCTGGGCCCCGGGGTCCGTGTTCAGCGTGACGAATCCTCCGTGGTTAGGGTTTCGATCTGCGCGCGCGGCAGGAAAGCAACATAGACACAGATCGCGGCGATAAATAGGAACACGAAGCACAGCAAGCCCCAGCCCACCGAATCGCTCGAGGCCTCGTAGGGCACAACGCCGACGATGGCCAAAATACTGGCCACCGCAAAACCAATCAAACCGAAGCCACCGGCCTCAATCCCGACGGCGATGGATTTCCCGGTTTGAAACCAATGGCTTTCCTTCAAGAAGCCCCTTGCTGTCGCACCACCAATGATGAACGCCACCGCTGCGAGGGAACAGGCCCCTACCAGCAGCAGTGAAAGAGAGCCATATTCGACGCTGTCGGTGCCGACATGGACAACGGCCCGACTCGGTAGCCATGGGCCCCAGACCAGATAGAGGAGGGGGACTAGGACGATGGAGCTTGCGGGGGGCAACGATCAACAAGGCAATTACCCTGCTTCTGCCACTAGTCCGCGAGGACTTAGGTCCGTCAGGAAGTTCAGTCATTTCCCGCTACATCCCCTCTGTAGTGGCCAAGCATCTGCAGCTTCGGCCATCGTATGGCACGGATCAGCGGCGAAAAGCCTTCCGCACCTCGCAAGCTTCTTTACGATTCGCCAACCACCGTGATGAGGTAGCTGTTGATGTCGGCGACCTTCGCTGATTTCGCCGTGCTTTTGAAACGCAGGACATGGCAGAACGCGGTTTCCGTCCCATCGGCTAGCCGCAGGACCCCATCGACCCCGGCACCACGTCCGTGCGTCAGGAACGTTCCAAATTTCAGCTCGTCAACCGGGGGAAGGGCCAACGCCAATTCCCGGGCTGCCGCGCGCCCGGTCACGGTCTGCCGCCCGACCACCGTCCAGGAAACTTCCTCGTCGAGCACTGCCTCAAGGTGTTCGACGTCGCGTTGCGCGAGGGCGACCACCAGATCCCTGAGGATTTCCTTGCGCGGGGAATTTCCGCAGTCCGGTTCTTCGTCAATGGTGACCATGCGCCGAGTGTACCCAGCATCGCCCGCCGGACCCTCGTCGTACCATCGGTCCATGGCCCTTCGAATTCGCCCTGCGACCCCGGCCGACGCGGCATCGATCGAAGCGCTAGAGAACGACGCCGACCGGCTCTTGATCGACTGGTTGTCCCCTGCTCATTGGCCCCCTGCCCCTTCCGGTGCCTCCAGACTTTCAGCGGACGGATACCTTCTGGTTGCCGAAGAGGGCAGTCCACCCGCCATTCTCGGCTTCGTTCATGTCCTGGAAGTCGAGGGGCTGGCCCATCTGGAACAACTGTCGGTGGCCCCCGCACATGGCCGGCAGGGCTATGGCCTACTCCTCCTTAATGCTGCCCTCGCTGAAGCCCGGGTACACGGATATGACCGGGTCTCCCTACGGACCTATGCCGACGTGCCCCGGAATGCACCGTTCTACTCCCGAGCCGGTTTTGTCGAGGTGCTCCCCGCGACCGACTTCCACCGTGGCTTGATCGATACCGAAGAGGATCTCGGGCTGCCTGGCTACGGCCGCAGGGTCCAGATGACGGCATCGCTGAACGACCGTACCGTGGGGCCATGACTTCACCATTGACCGGCGAACAGCTCACCGCCCTCTACGACGCTGAGAACCCGTGGTCGGTGGACGACGCGTTCTTCCTCACCGTCATCAACGAGCTCCCGAGCAGCCAGGTTCTTGATCTGGGATGCGGCACTGGACGACTCACCCGGGCCGTCGCTGCCGATGGTCATCACGTCGTCGGCATCGATCCGGATGCCGAGGCCCTTGATGCCGCACGGAGGAAACCGGACGCCGAGAACATCAGGTGGGTTCACGGAACATCAACCAGGATCCCCGACGGGGTTCTCTTCGATACCGCCATCATGACCTCCCATGTGGCCCAAGCCATTAGCGACGAGGCAGCCTGGGCCCAAACCCTTGAAGGTCTTCATTGGGCACTGGTCCCCGGCGGACGTTTGATCTTCGATTCCCGCGATCCTGCGGCCCGTGTCTGGGAGCGGTGGACTCCGGCCAACACGCGGGATACCTACACACTCCCCGATGGCACGACCGTCGAAACGTGGATTGATTGCACTGTCCCTCGCGACGGGCTGGCACTTCTGACCGAACACCGGCTCCGTCGCGGCCGTGAGGAAGAGACCGCCACGCTGATTCTCTCCTTCCGCACTGAAACACAGCTGCGCCAGGATCTCGCGGTAGCAGGGTTCACTCTCGAACAGGTGCTCAGCGGTTGGGCTGGCGAAGTCATCGGGGAAGGCCAGGGTGAACTGATCGTGATCGCCCGCAAGCGAAGCTGAACACGCGCAAGGACCGGGGCTGTGGCTGTCGCTGGGCCACGACAGATCCATTCGCCCCTCGTGCCCTTGGGGGCCTGGCTTGCGGGCACTCACAGCTCCACGGTTCAATGCCCCCATGTCAGACTGGGTCGATGATCCCCCAGCCCGACTACCTCAACTACGCAGCGAAGATGCGGCACCTCGTCCTGTCCGGCGTCGATATGGAGGTCGAGGCCCGGTTCCTCGACATGATCAGCGGTCGCGGCGCCCGGATCCTCGACGTCGGCTGTGGGATCGGCACTGCCGTTGCTGCCTTGCGCGGCAGAGGCCATGCGGCATACGGGATCGATCCCACCCCCGCAGTCCTCGACGTGGCAGTCGAGCTCTACGAGCCCTCGTGGTTTCGTCCTCTCGGCGCCGTGGAGATCGCCCCGTCACAGCTGGTTCGCCAGGGTCTCCCCGGCTCCTACGATGTCGTGCTCATGTCGGGAAACGTCCCGGCGTTCCTCTCCGAAGCAGAACTCGAGGAAGTCATCGGGCACGTGGCCGAACTGTTGGATCCCGGTGGAACGCTGGTCATCGGAACCACCAGCGCGATCCGCGGCGGGCCCGGAGACCAGGATCAGGCGGCGGCATCAGCCGGCCTGAAGCTGGTTCAGCGCTATGCCGACTGGCATCTGGGCCCGTTCGACGCCGGTTCTCCTTGGTCGGTCGCTGTTTTCTCGGCACCCGGCACGCCGGATCCGCCTCAGGGACCCGACGGGATCTTCATCCTGCGCCGATGACCGCGTCGGTTTCGAGGTTCGTGCGTCGTTGGCCCGTCCTGGTGGCGCCGATCCCTGCGGCGATGACCAAGACGATCCCGATGACCGCTGCCGGACGCGGGACCTGGTCCAGGATGGTCAGCCCGATCAGCACGGCGATCGCCGGTTCCAGACACATCAGGGTCCCGAAGGCGGCGGTGGTCAGCTTGCGTAGGGCCAGCATCTCGAGGCTGAACGGAATGACGGGCAACAGCAGGGCCAGCCCGAACCCCCAGAGCAGGATCGGCCAGTCCAGGTTTCCGAGAACGGAGGGCCCGACCGCGAGCGTGGCGACGATCCCGGCCACCGGCATCGAGATCGCCAAGGCACTGATCCCCGAAACAGCGTCACCGGCCTTCTGGGTAAACAGTACGTAGCCGGCCCAGCAGGCGGCAGCACAGAGCGCGAAGAAGATCCCCACCGGGTCCGTGGCGCCCAACCACGGTTCGGTCAGCCCCAGGACGCCGGCCCCGGCGACCAAGGCCCACCACCGGGCCGGGCCCCGGCCCTGGACGATGGCCACCGACAACGGCCCGAGGAATTCCAGGGCGCTGGCAGTACCCAACGGAATCCGTTCGATGGCGAACATGAAGAAGATCGTCACCCCTCCGGTCGCCACCCCCAGCAAGGCACTGGTCCCCAAGGCGGCCCGGCTGTACGTGACCTTCCACGGCCGTCCCACCACGACCAGGATCACCGCCGCCCAGGACAGCCGCAGCCACGCGACCCCGGCTGGACCCAACGTGTCGATGAGTCCGACGGAGACGGCCAACCCCAACTGGACGCAGACCATCGCGGCGAGCGCCATGAGCGAGCCGGTGCCTGCCGAGTTCTCCGCCAGGCGGGGTGAGGAGTTCATGGGTCCATTGGAACGGAAACACTCCGTCAACGTCCACGTGACAATCCACAACGGATCATCCAGCATTCCTGCACAATAGAAGAATGGAAACCCGGCGTCTGCAATATCTCTACGAACTCTCCCGCATGGGCTCGATGCGCGGGGTCGCCGATCTGTTGGGGACCACGACGTCCACGGTCTCCCAGCAGATCGGTTTATTGGCCCGGGAGACCGGCGCCCGGCTCCTGGAGCCCGACGGTCGCGGGGTGCGGCTGACCCCGGCGGGGCGCCGTCTGGCCGATCATGCCGAGGCCATCCTGACCGCCGTCGATTCGGCGCGCCTGGATCTGGTTCCGGGGGCGGCCCCCTCGGGGACCCTGCGAGTGGCCGGTTTCGCCACGGCGATCCGCACGACCTTGATGCCGATCATCGCCGAACTGGCCGAGCGCCATCCCGGCATGGACATCATGGTCTTCGAACACGAACCGGCGGAGGCGCTGAAACTCCTCGGCGTGGACCAGATCGATCTGGCCCTGACCTATGACTACAACTTGGCGCCCGACCAGGTCGACGCGGGGGTGGACACCTTGCCACTGTGGAGCACCCCGTGGGGCCTCGGCGTACCGACGGCCGCCGCCCACCGGTTCGGGTTCCTTCCCGCCACAGGCACCCAAGACAGGTCGGGGACCACCGCCCCGGATGCGGCCACGGTCTTCTCGGCGTTCCGCGACCACGACTGGATCGGGAATTCACGCAATATCGCCGACGAGACGGTGCTGCGCATCATCTCCTCGATGGCCGGATTCGAACCGGCGCTGCGCCACCAGTCCGACAGCCTGGACCTGGTCGAGGACCTCATCCTGGCTGGTCTCGGCGTCGGGTTGCTCCCCAGAAACCGGCTGCCCCGGAAAGGGATCACCATCCTGGAACTGCATGATCCAGAGGTCAGGCTCCGCGCCTTCGCCCGCATCCGGCGCGGTCGCAGCGCCTGGCCGGCCCTGGCACTGGTCCTGGAACGGATCAGTGCTTGACGTAGCCGCTGCGCCCCGCCACCATCCCCGCCGGGAGTTGGACGACCAGGGCCACGAGCAGGACCCAGAGCAACGTCGTCCAGCTGCCCGTGAGGTCGTGCAGCACCCCGGCCAACAGCGGTCCGCTGGCCGACATGGAGTAGCCGATGGTCTGGGACATGGCGCCCAGTTCAGCGGTTGCCGAGCCGCCGCGGGCCCTCAGCAACGGCAACGAGAAGCCGACGCCGGTCATGATCCCGAAGCCCACGCCCATCAGCAGCATCCACAGCAGGGTCGGCCCGGTGGGCGCCACCAAGACACCGATGATCCCCGCGACGGTCAACAGGGTCCCTGCCACGGCCCCGCCGATCTGCGAATGGTGGCGGGCCACGGCGATCGAGGAGATCAGGGCCGGAACGATGGCCGCCAGGTTGGCGATCGACAGGGCGTTGCCGGCTGCGGCGGCAGGCATCCCCGCATCCATGAGGATCACGGGCAACCAGGCGTTGGCCGTATAGAAGACCAGGGAGAGCACCGCGAAATACACGGTCACCGCCCAGGCCAACGGCTGGCGCCAGACGGAGACCCCGCCGTCGTGCGTTTGAAGGTGTCCGGCACCGGTGGCCGGTTGCTTGCTTCCGCGCAGGAAAGGCATCCAGACGACCAGGCCGATGATCGGCAGGACCCCCCAGAGGGCCAGCGCACCGGACCAGTCCAGGCCCAATGCGCGCTGCAGCGGCAAGGTCAGGCCGGCGGCCGCTGCCGGGCCGGTGAACAGGGCGGTGGTGTACAGCCCGGTGAGGATCCCGGTGCGTCCGGCGTAGTCGCGTTTGATCAGGGCCGGGAGCAGGACGTTGCCGAAGGTGATGCCCACGCCGACCAGCGCCATCCCGGCGAAGAGGAATCCGGTGCCCGGCAGCATCCGCAGCCCGGTGCCGGCCAGGATGATGACCAGTGCACCGGAAATCGTGCGTTCGATGCCGAAGCGGCGTCCGATCCGTGGTGCCTGGGAGGAGAGCAGGACGAAACTGAGCAACGGGGTGGAGGTCACCAGCCCGGCGATGGCCGAGGAGAAGCCCAGCGATTCCTGGATCTGCCCGATCAACGGGGCCACGGCGGTGATCGGCGGGCGGAGGTTCAGGCCCACCACGACGACGGCTACCGCGGCGAACCACAACGGCACCAGCGAACGGTGCGGGGCCGCGGAGGGCTCCTCCGGTGCCGTTCCGGCGCCGGGTTGGGCGGTCGATGGTGCAGCGGTCGATGGTGCGGCGGTCGATGGTGCGGTCTCTGCTGGGTTCATCGTCGTCCTTCGGTGGTGGGGCCCGACCAGCCTAGAAGGACCCTGCTACCCTTTCAACATGGCCAATAACGAGTTTGAGCATTACAAAGGGTGGGCGGTTGACCTCGCCGTCGACCTCGTGAACACGGCGGCGACCGATGATGACCGGCTGCGCGATTCGGCGGACGTGGCCGAACTACTGGCCAGACACCATGTGGCGGCGCGCCGCCCGGCCACCGACGACGATGCCGCCCATCTGCGGGCCGTCCGGGGGCAACTGCGCGTGGTGATGGACGCCGCCGAGATCGGCCAGGCCGCCCCGGCACTGAATTCCCTGGCCGCCGAGGGAGGGTGCACCCCACGGCTTTCCAACCATGACGGGCACGACTGGCATCTGGACCACCACATTCCGGGAGACCTGCTGTGGCGGCACGTCGCCGCCGAATGCGCTGCCGGACTCATGGACTTCATCCTGCGGCATTCCCCGCGACGGCTGCGCAGCTGCGCAGCATCCGACTGCTCCCGCTACTTCGCCGACCGCACCCGCAACGCCTCGGCACGTTTCTGCCCGCAACGCGGCTGCGCGAACAGGACCCGGGTGCGCAGGCACCGCCAGGCCAGGGAACTGTAATGCCCTAATCTTCCGCCGGGGCGTTCCCCGGTGGTGAAGAACACACCCTCAGAGGCGTTCGCGGATCAGGGCGCAGGCACTGGGGATGGGTTCGATGATCTCCACGGCACCGCCCGTGGCCAGCCGACGGGCCGCCTCACTCAACGGTCCCCCGGCGATGATGACGGCGCGGGCGCCGGCCGCCCAGGATCGAAGTGCCGCGCTCTGCAGTTCGGCGAATTGTGCCTCGGGGTCGGTGGCCAGCTGCAACGGGCCCGCGGCAGTGGTCTCGACCCCGCAGAAAAGCCCCGCCTCGGCATGCTCGTCGGCGAGCCGTTCCAAAGAGGAAACCAGACGAGGAGTGGTGGTGGCCATCCCGAACCGTCGGCCGCCCCGGGCCGCGGCCAGGATGGATGCCTGGCCGATGCCGACGACGGGGATCCCCAGTTCCCGGGCCAACCGGCCACGGCCCGGGTCCCCGAAAGCCGCCACGACGACGCCGGCCACCCGGCTGCCTTGGTCCGAGGCCAGGATCTCGTGGACGGTGCGGCAGACTTCGGTCGCTGCCTCGGCCAGGGCCCCGGAGTCCAGGATCATCCGTGGTCCGGAGCGGGCCGTGACCGCGCGCAGTTCATATCCCGAGCCGGCCAGCTCCCGCCCGGCGATGTCGGCCATCAGGGCGGTGGTGTCCTCGTTGGTGTTCGGATTGACCAGCAGCACCAGGCCGCCGGTTCCGGCCGGGGTGGTCATCACGGGTGGCGGACCCCGGACCCCTCGAGCACCGCCGCATAGCCTTCCCGGTAGCTCGGATAGGAATACGTGTAGCCGCTGGCACGGAGCAGGTCGCCCCGCAGGCGTTTTCCTGCCGGCTCCCCCGGGTTCGGTGCTTCCTGCCAGGGCATCCCCAGGCGTCCGGCGAGGAAGGAGAGCACCTGCAGCTGGCTGACCGGCTCCTCGTCGACGCCCAGATACAGCGGGCCCGGCGCATCCACGGCGGTGGCCAGATGCACGATCGCTCCTGCCGCGTCGTCGCGGTGGATGCGGTTGGTATAGAGCCCGGGGACGGACGGGTCGACCTCCCCGGTGCGTACCTGGTCGATCAGGCGCGTCCTGCCGGGCCCGTAAATACCTGACAGGCGCAGCACGGTGCCCTGGGGGGCACGGGCGGCCAGCAGCTCTTCGGTTTCACAGAGCACCGCGGCCGTGGCTGTTGGCGGATCCACGGGGCTTACCTCGTCCATCCATGCCCCGTCGACGTTGGGGTAGACCGCCGTGGAAGAGACCAGAATGATGCGTTCGGGGCGCACACCGTCACGTTCGAGTGCATTCAGGACGTTGGCCAGCCCCTCCCGGTAGACCTGCCGGTAGGCGTCCGCGTTGCGTGCCCCCGCCGCCGGCGCCACGACCACGATGCTGGTGTCAGCCGGCACGGGAGGCAATTCGCCGGTCAGGTCCGCGACCACCGGCTCGATGGCCCCGGGCAGCACCTCGGGCGAACGCCGCCAGCCGACGACGCGATGTCCGAGCGCGGCGAAGCGTAGTCCTGCTTCGGTCCCCACATCGCCACATCCGGCCATCAAAACAGTCATGTTTGGTTTTCTCCTTGAAGAAGTTTCGGGCCTTCCATCCTATGCGTGGTGACAAACTCCAGGCTTCGGTAGACCACCCGGAGGACCGTTGACGACTTCAGATGGTCACGTACTCGTGGGTAAGCAGATTTTTCCACCCGTTCTACATAGGATGCGGATCATCACGTCTTGTGTCCCGGGCCGCCGAGTACCGGGAGGTCACTCCAGGGGAAACGATGAACTTTTCACCACGCCGTCCCGTGGCACGCTGCGTCGTGGCACTGGTATCGCTGGTCCTGTTCACGGCCTGCGCCGCACCCGCACCCGGACCCCATACGCCACCCCCCGAGAGCACTACCGCCACCCCGAGTGCCGCGGCCACCGATTCGACCCGGATCCGGATGCTGGTGCGTTCCGTGGCCGATGGCTATTTCGAGTTCGAGGCGCCACCGACCTGGACCGTGGAGAAGCTGGAGGTCGATCCCCTGCTGGCCCACCGCCCCGAGGCCGGCCACCTCCGGGTCCTGAATGAAGAGGGCAAGGTCATGGCGGAGTTCGTCTCCGGCGACGCCCCGATGGCGGAGGCGGAAACCGGCGATCAGGACCGGCCCTACACCAGGTTCGATTCGGCCCCGACGTTCATCGAGGACCACGCATTCGTCTACGACGCACTGGGCAAGGACGGTTCGGACGCCTCGATGGCCCTGAGCCCGCAGGAGGAATCCGATGATGAAGTCTCCGCCCTGCCCCGCCGCTTTTCCTATGTGGGCGGCAGCGGCGTGTTCCGCCGGGAGATCGGACCGGATACCCCGCTGGCCGGGGTGTCTTCGAAGCTGAAGGGGACGAAGCGGCTGGAGGCCTACACCCGCACCCAAGAATACCTGCAGATCAAGGCGATGCTCACCTCGCTGCAGCAAGCCAAGACGACGCATGTCTCCCCGCCGTGACTTCCGGGTCCGTCACCGCATCCCGGCTGCACTACCCCGCCCTTCCAGAGTCATGAACTCATCCCCCTTGATTCTCCTCATCAGTCGCCTCCGGGCGCGCGGCCCGTGGCGGATGACCGGCCTCCCCCCCAACTGAGAGGCGTAGGCTGAAGCCGCGGTTTTCTTTCACTGTGGGGGGGCAGCGAGCATGGGCATGAATTCGAACATCGATATCGCTTCGCTGAATATTGCTGAGCTCACGAGCCTTTCGATCCTCATCGTCGTGCTCACCGTGGGCGTACTCGTTTGTTCTGCACGCATTGCGGTTCGGAACAAGTACCGCAAGCTCGACGAGAGTTCCTTCGGGCCCGGGGTTTCCACGGCTGAAGTCGAGAATCATCAGGTACCCACCCCACTGATGAACCGGGCCACTGGATCCACTGGTACCGGCAGGAGGAGTCCCTGATCGGTGCATCCAGGTGACCCATTGAACCCAGGTCGGCTCGCGGGACCTGCCCCGCGCTGTGCGTTACTCGCCCGTCATGGTGCGCCGGGCACCTCCCTGCCCTGTCGGGTGGACGTTGACGACGGCGGACTGATGATCGAGTTCCGTGCAGTTCCCATCAAGACCCCGGGCAGCCAAGGTCGCCGACCGAGCGGCCTGGCAGTAGCGTGGAGAGAACCAGCCTCCGGGCACCTCGACCAGCGGGAGTTCCACCCAATAATGAAAGTCGCAGCCTTCCTCGTCGCCACCATCGCCGGCACCCTGGCCGTCCTGTGCGCGACCTACGGTGCAGGCCAGGCGGCCCCGGGGTCGCCGGTGCCTGCGATGGTGGCCGGCCTGGGCCTGCTCGTGGTCCTCGGCTCGCTGTTCTGGTGGGGATTCCGGCGGGCCTTGTCCGTGGCCAGCATCCGACGCCGCGAGGGTTCCGCCCTGTTCTGGACCGCCGAGGCCCGGCAGCTGGTCGGCCATAAATTCGCCCTGGTCGGCGCCATCCTCGGCACGGGGCTGGCCGTCAGCGTCATCGCCTTCGCCCTGACCGGCGCCACCGATCTGTCCCCCGAAGCGTTGGGGTCCCTGTCCTTCCAACTGCAGATGGTGTTTGTGGTGGCCGGCCTCACGACCATCATCGTCACGTTCGAGTTGAACAGCGCCCTGCGCAACGCCGCCGAAGCCGCCCCCGGGGAGATGCCCCGGATCAACCAGGCGGTCCTGGGCGGCAAGGACGTCGACCTCACCGACCCTCAACGGCGTGCGGCGAACCGCATGGCGCTCGTCGTCCCGGTCGTCCTGCCGTTGCAGAAATTCGGGTTGTTCTACCTCTACGGCTATTTCGCCACCGCCTTCATCGAGACGCTCCTGACCGGTGAACGCCAGGTGATGCCCGCCGTGCTCCTGGTCTTCATGGGCGTCGTCGTACTCATCTACCTTCCCCATCTGGCCCGGCAGATCCGCCATGCCAGCCATTACGCCCGCACCAACACGCCCCAGCCCGCCCACTGAACGCCCAGACGCCCGGGGCACGAGGCCTACCCTCGGCCCCATCGCCGACCCACGGGAGAACAGTCCTCCAGATGAAACCCACCCTCTTCCAACTCCACCTCCTGCTGGCAACGCCCGTGGTCCTGCTCGGGACCCAGGTCGCCGGCCAGCTGGCCCCGGCCTCCCCGGCTCCGGCCCTGTTGTCCGGCTTGGGCCTGTTGCTGCTGTTCGCGGCGCCGCTCTGGTGGCGGCTCAGGCATGCCTTCTCGGAACCCAACCCATTGGGTGGCGGCCCTCCGGAGCAGATCTGGACCGCGGATACGGCCTCTGAGGTCTTCGCCCGTAATTTCGCCCGGACCGGAATCCTCCTCGGGGTGGCCCTGGCGATCAGCGTCATCGTCTTCGCCCTGACCGGTGCCCACGAGCCACCGGACCAGGCGTTGGAGGTGCTCTCCTACATCGTCCAGGGGCTCTTCGTGTTGACGGCCTTCACGCTCACCATCACCTCCGTGCCGTTGGATACCGCCTCCCATGACGCGGTCGGTGACTCCCGGAAGTCCATGAAGCGGATCAACCAGGTGGCCTTGGGCGGCAAGGACCTCCCCCTCACCGAGCACGATCGACTGGTGGCCCTCCGCGTGGCGATCGTGGCACCGCTCAGGCTGCGTCTACGGGGCTTCGGCATCACCTTCTTCCTCGCGTTCCTCGCCGTGGGCTTCGGCAGGAACATCGCGCTGGGCGAGGGCGACATCTTCGACTTCCTCCTCCCGGCCCTGCTTCTTCTGCTCGCCCTCATCCGGATCCCCTATGTGGCCGGGCAGTTACGTCGGGCCCGCCACTACGCCAGCGAAAACCTTCCCCGTCCTCTCGCCGAACGCTCAAGCGCCAACGTGGAGGACCGATGAAAACGTGGTTCTTCCTGACCTACACCATCAGCGGAACCGTGCTCGTCCTGTTCGCGGCCCTGGGCGCCGGCCAGTTGGCGCCCGGGTCCCCGGTTCCTGCCCTGGTGACCGGGCTGGGGCTCTTGGTGATCCTGGGGTTCCCGCTCTGGTGGCGGCTCAGGGATGCCTTCTCCACACCGGACCCGCTGCGTGGCGGACGGGCCATCGCCTCCTGGTCGGAAGCCACCCCGGTCATCTTCGCCCGCAGGTTCGCCCTGATCGGCGCCGTCCTCGGCGGTGGGCTGGCGATCAGCGTCGCCGTCTTCGCCTGGTTCGGCGCCACCGATCCACCCGCCGCGGCGTTTGAAACACTGCTCGGGTACCTCCAGGCGCTGTTTCTGGCCGCCGCCTTCACGGCCATCTTCTCCGCGACGTCCGTGGGGCAGGCACTGCTGCGTGCCGCAGGAAACAGCCAGGAGCAGTTGAAAAGGATCAACCAGGTGGTCCTGCGCGGTCGGGAGATGGACCTGGACGGACAGGAGCAGATCCACGCCGCCCGCGTCGCCTCGGTCCTGCCGGTGTCCGTCCCGTTGCAGACCTACGGTTTCGGTTACCTCTTTGCCTCGACGGGCACGATCTTCGCCCGCCAAGCCCTCGTGGGTCAGGGCGGTTTCTTCGGTATCCTCTTCCTGATCCTGCTGGTGATCTTCGTGGCGGTTCTGGTGCCCCGCACCATGCGCCAGGTGCGCAAGGCCCGCCGCTACGCCAACAAGCACGCCGGTCTGCTCGCCGAATGAAACTGCCCTACCGTTGCCCCGCCTTGGACCTCCACAGCAGATACACGAAATAGGGGGTCCCCACCAGGGCGGTCATGATGCCCGCGGGGATTTGCGCCGGGGCGATGACCGTACGCCCGATCGTATCGGCCAACACCACCATGCAGGCCCCCAGCAACGCGGCAACCGGCAGAACCCGGGCATGGCGTGATCCGACCAGGCTCCTGGCCGCATGCGGTGCAACCAGACCGACGAAGGCAATAACCCCCACCGATGACACGGCGCCGGCCGTCAGCATCACGGCCGTGGCGAGCAGGACCAACCTCGCCGGGGCCAGGCTGATGCCCAAGACCCGCGGCGAATCGTCATCTACGGCCAGCAGGTCCAGGTCACGACGCGCCCCGGCCAGCACCGGCAGCGCGAGCAGCAGCGCCACCAGGGGCGGCAGCACCGAGTCGAAGCTGCGCCCATAGGTCGAGCCGGAGAGCCAGGTCAACGCCTTGGCCTGGTTATGCGGGTCGGTGGAGACCAGGATGATGGCCACCAGGGCCGCCAGCCCGGCGGAGATCCCGACGCCGATGAGGACCAACCGGTTTTGTTGCAGCCCACCGCGGAAGGCCAACCCGAACACCAACACGGCGGTCAGGGTCGAACCCGCCAGCGCCGAGCCGGTGATCAGCCAGGCCCCGGCCAACGGCACCGTGGTGATCACCGCAATGGCCGCCAGTCCCCCACCCGCGGAGACGCCGAGCAAACCGGGTTCGGCCAAGGGATTACGTGAGATGGCCTGGATCAGGGCGCCGGCGAACGCCAGGGCGGCCCCGGCCAACAAGGCCACCACAACCCGCGGCAGCCGGGTGTTCAGGACGGCGGTGACCGTCGGGCCCGCGTTCCCCATCAGCCAGTTCGACAGATCCCCGAGCAACAGTTTTGCGTCCCCCAGCAACGCCCCGGCCCCGAGCAAGCCCACCAGCAGGACCACGAGCCCGGCCACCACCGCCAGATACCTGGCCGGAGACCTCAGCTTCGCCAGGGTATCGCCCATCATGGCCGTTCCGGCATCTCTCATCCGGTAGGCCAGCACCACCAGGAACACCGCCCCGAACACCGTGGTGACGGCTCCGGTGGGCACCTCCACCCCGGCTGCGGCCCCCAGGATCAGGCGCACCAGCACATCCGCACCGATCACCACGATGGCCCCGACCAGTCCGGAGACCGGCAGCAACGCCCGGTGTCGTATGAGTCCGTCGACCCTCGTGGCCAGCAACCTCACGATCGCCGGGGCACAGAGCCCGACGAAGCCGATGGGGCCGGCAATGGTGACCGAACAGGCGGCGAGCAGGACCGCCAGAACGACGGCGGCAATTCGTCCGGCCCGCGGGTCGGCTCCCGCCAGCCGGGAGGCATCATCGCCCAGCGAAAGCAGATCCAACCGGCGGGCCAGCAGGAGCAGACCCACCGCACCGAGCAGGATCAGCGGGGAGAATTCGCGTAGATCGGTGCTGCTGGTATGCCCGATGCTGCCACTGCCCCAGGCCAGCAGCCCGGTGGTTTCCTGGTTGAAGAGCAGCAACAGCGCCGAGGTCACCGAGGACAATCCCAGCGCGATGGCGGTTCCGGCCAGCACCAGACGCATGGGCCCGCCGCTGCCGGAACCTCCCGCCCCGGAGAGCCCCAGGACCAGCAGGGCGGCGGCCAGACCGCCGATGAAGGCCAGCCCGCCGGAGGCCAGCGAAGGCAGGGCCACCCCGAAGGCCGCGACGGCGACGATGACCAGATGGGCCCCGGCGTCGACCGCCAGGGTGTCCGGGGAGGCCAGCACGTTGCGGGTGGCCGATTGCAGCCCGGCCCCGGCGAATCCCAGCGCCACCCCGACGAGCAACCCGGCCAGCAACCGCGGAATGCGTGAGGCCTGCAGGACGGCGGTCTGCTGGTCGGTGCCTTCCCCGCTCAGGATCCGCAGCAGATCGGCCGCCCCCACGGTGGCGGTGCCCTGGCCCAGGTGGATCAGCCCCAGCAGGACCAGCAGGCCCAGCCCGCTGGCGGCGACCACGGCGATCCCCCGGCCCCGGCGTCCCGGCGTCGTCCGCCGTTCTGGGTCCTGGGGCGGGGAGGCCCGTTCGGTGTCGAGACTCATCCGGCGTTCAGGAAGCGGTGAGGGTGGAGACCAGGGACTTGACGTATTGCGTCATCGAGGAGGGGCCGCCGAACATCCAGATCCCGTCATCGAGGCGCTCCACGTTCCCGTCCTGGACGAAAGGCAGTGACGTCCACACCGCATTATCCTTCAGCGCGTCGGTGAAGTCCCCGTCGACGGGGCTGCCGATGTAGACAAAATGGTCGGTTTTTAGTTTGGTCAGCGCCTCGACGTCGGTCGTGGCGAGCCCATAGGCGGGGTCGCCCTCCAGGGTCCATGGTGCTTCCAGGCCCAGCTCGGTATTGATATCCGTCAGCAACGATCCTGCGGGATAGGGCCTCAGGGACACCTGGCCGTCGGCGACCCAACCGTCGGTGAAGGCCACGCGGGCCCCGTCCAGCCCGGCATCTGCGAGGGTGTCCCGCCCCTCGGCGACGGCCTTTTCGTAGTCGTTGATGGTCGCCGCGGCGGCTTCCTCGGTGCCGGTGGCCTGGGCGATCAGGTCCAGGTTCTCGGTGGCCTGGTCGATTTGCCGGCTGGCATCGGCCGGGGTGATCACGAAGACCGGGGCCAGGTCCTCGAGCTGGGCGATGACGTTCTCCGGCAGATCCGTGGTGGCCACGATCAGATCCGCGTCCAGCGAAGCAACGGTCTCGAAGCTGGGCTCGCCCCGGGTGCCGATGTCGGTGACCGTATCGTCCAGGGGTTCGGCTGTCACCCAGTCGGTGTAGCCCTTGACGTCGGCCACCCCGACGGGCATCACTCCCAGGGCGACCAGGTCCTCCACGACAACCCATTCGGTGCCGACGACCCGGGTGGCCGGCGCGTCGAGTTCGATCTTTTTTCCACGGGTGTCCGTCAGGGTGACCGGGCCGGCGGACTCGGCCGGGGCCTGACCGTCAGCGGTGCTCCCGGCGGGTTCTTCGGTGGTACCGCAACCGGTCAGCAGCAGGGTCGCAGTGGTCAGGATGAGCAGGGGGCGCAGGAGCTTCATGGGGCAGGGGTTCCTTCGGATCGGTGGTCGGAGGCAGGGGTGTTCCACCGCCGGGGCGGGCGGCGGGCGTGAAGCCGGCAGGTTAGACGAGCGCGCCGGCGCGTTTGCCGAGGGCGTGGGTGCGAAGCCGTCCCGTGAACGGGTCGGTATGGGTGACGACGTCGATGCCGTAGACCCTGCTCAGCAGCCCGGATTCCAGGGCTTGCTCGGCCGGGGCGTTGGCGAGGATGCGGCCTTCGGAGAGGACGGCGATGCTGTCGGCAATATCGGCGGCTTCGTCGAGGTCATGGAGGACGACGCCGATGGCCACCTGATGGTCGCGTGCCAAATCGTGGATCAGGTCGAAGATTTCGACCTTATAGCGCAGGTCCAGATGGTTGGTCGGCTCGTCGAGCAGCAGGATCGAGGTGTCCTGGGCCAGGCAGCTGGCCAGCCAGACGCGTTGGAGCTGACCTCCTGAGAGTTCATGGACACCGCGGTTCGCCAGCTCGGTGATCCCCGTCAGCTCCATGGCGTGTTCGATCGCTGCCGCCCCGTCGGGGTCGGCCGCCCGCCAGCGTCCCCGATAGGGGTGCCTGCCGAATTCCACGACGTCGCGCACACTGAGCCCGTTCGGGACCGGACGGCTTTGCGCCAGCAAGGTCACCCGTTGGGCGAACTCACTACGTTTGAGGGCCAGGGCATCGGTGCTGGCACTGGCTTCTTCCAGCTGCAGGGCCCCTGACTCGGCATCATGCAGCCGGGCCAAAGCGCGCAGGAGCGTCGATTTGCCGCTGCCGTTGGGGCCCACCAGCGCCAGGATGCGGCCGGGTTCCAGCGTGAGGAACGCATGGTGGACGACGTCGGTGCTTCCGTAGCGCAGGTTCAACCCGTCGGCCGTGAGCATGACATTAGGTTTATTGGACATCACGCAAACATATTAGCTTAGGCTCACCTTACTGACCAACCTGTGGTGTGATCCGCATCGGTGTGGGAACCCCATGCCCGGAACCGTGAGCTACTCCCCCGCCACATCGCGGCGCAGTTCGCGTTTGAGGATCTTATGGCTGGGCCCCAGCGGGAACTGGCCGACGAAGCGGATGCGCCGCGGGTATTTATGCTTGGCCAGCCGGGTCCTGCTCCAGGCGATGATGTCCTCCGCGGTGGGCTCTGCGCCGTCGTCCCCGGTATCCCTGATGACCACGGCACAGATCTCCTCGCCGCGTTCCTCGTCGGGAACCCCGATGACCGCTACCTGCTCGATGCCGGGGCAGCGGGAGAGGACCTCTTCGACCTCTCGCGGGTAGACGTTGAATCCGCCGCGGATGATGACGTCCTTGGTGCGGTCGAGCACCGTGATGAAGCCGTCGTCGTCCATGGTGCCCAGGTCCCCCGTGCGGAACCAGCCCTCGATCATCGCCGCTTCGGTGGCTTCCGCGTTGCCGAGGTAGCCGGCGAAGACGTTATGCCCGCGCACCAGGATCTCACCCAGTTCGCCATGGGGCAGTTCGGCAAGGGTCTCGGGGGTCGTGCGGTCGCTGATCATGACGTCGACACCCCAGATCGCCGGCCCCACGGTGCCCGGTTTCACACCGGCGTTAGGGGTGTTCGTGGAGACCACCGGTGAGGTTTCCGAGAGGCCGTAGCCCTCAAAGATGGTCACGTCGAAGGCGGCGTTGAACCGCTCCATCAACGTCTGCGCCATGGCAGCTCCCCCGGAGACGCAAAGCCTGAGTCTCAGTAGTTCGGATTCGCCCTCGGCGGAGGCGAGCAGCTGGTGGAACATGGTCGGCACACCATGGAAGACGTCGACCTGGTGCTCGCGGATCAACCCCAGCGCCCCGGCGCCGCTGAACCGGGGCAGCAGCACCAGGGTGGCGCCGAGCCGGAAGACTGCGTTCATGCTCGCGGTCTGCCCGAAGACGTGGAAGAGCGGCAGGCAGCCCAGCGCCACGTCGTCGTAGTGGACGTCGTTGGCGTCCACCGCCGATACGGTCGCGTTCATCACCATGTTCACCTGCGTCAGGATGGCCCCCTTGGGGGTGCCGGTGGTCCCCGAGGTGTAGAAGACGACGGCGGGGTCCTCGGCTTCACGCGCCACATAGTGGGCCAGCTTCGCCGGTTCCAGTCCAGCGTCCAGGCCCGGGTCTTCCGCGTCCTGCTGTGGCCAGGTGCTGGTCACCACCGGGATCCCCACTTCCGCGGCCGCGGGACCTCCGACCGGCAGGAAGGAGGGGTGGCAGATCAGCATCGTGGCGCCACTGTCGGCCAGCACGTGCACGACCTCCGGGACGGTGAGCAGCAGGTGGACCGGTACGACCACCCCGCCGGCGGCGAGCACGGCATAATAGGAACGTGGGAAGTCCACGACGTTGGGGCTCATGATGGCCACCGCGTCACCGGCGCGGATCCCGGCACCGGCCAACGAGGCCGCCTGTTGAAGCGCTTGGCCCCATAGCTGTGCGTAGGTGTAGGACGTTCCTTCGCTGATCACTGCCGTCTTCTGCGGATACTTGCGCGCCGACCCTTCCAGAACGGCGGCGAGGGATAATGCTGTCATGCCGGGTTTTTCTTCCTGGGATCCGATACGGATGGGGCTGCCAGCAGGGCGGCCACCGAGGTTTCCAGCACTGCTCTGGCGTCGGCAACGGAACGTTCCAGGTACTGGCGCAGCAGTTGCCAGCTGGCCCAGTCGGAGACGACGACCAGGGCCGCGACGAGTCGTTCCCGCTCCCCCGCCTCATGCCGATCAAGTTCTTCGGCGAAATGGGCTTCGATTTCTGCGCGAATTCTCTCCAGGTTCTGACGCAGATTCTGTTGCAGCACGGGTGAGAAGGGGCGTTGCACATCGGCTGCCCGCGCCAGTGGTGCCAGTTCCTCCAAGGCTGCGGCCCGGTGGCGCGCGTAGGCCTGGATGCGTGCGGGCAGGCCGGTGCCCTCGGGCGGCGGGGTGAAGGCCGAGGCCCGGTCATCGAGTTGTCGGCGGGCGGAGGCGGCCATCACCGCCTCCATATCGGTGAAGTGGCCCCAGAGCGTCCGGGGGGACACCCCCGCGCGTTCAGTCACCTGGCGGGCGGTGGGTTTGAGTTTCCCGTCGGTGATCAGCCCCAAATGGGCGTCGACGATCTGGGAGCGGGTGCGTTCGGCCCGGGCGCTGCGGCCGTCCACGTCGTTCATGCTCGACCATTTCCCGGGGCGCCCTGGCCGTCCGGGGTCGCCTCGGTCAGCCAGGGGGCCGGTTCCAGCGTCGGATCCCCGGTGGCCCGGGCGTGCTGGCGGAGCCGATCGGCGATCCGGGCGCACCCGATCTGCTGGGCGTAGAACATGGGCCCTCCCCGGTGGGCGGGCCAGTTATAGCCTTTGACCCAGATGAGGTCGATGTCCCCGGGGCGTTCGGCGATGTCCTCGGCGAGAATCCGGGCACCTTCGTTGATCATCGGGTAGAGCAGCCGTTCGAGGATCTCCGCGGAGTCGATTTCCCGGCGTTCGATCCCCTGTTCGGCGCTGGCAGCTTCGATGATGTCGGTGACTGCGGGGTCCTCCTGACGCTCACGGCCCTGGTAGGCGAAGAAACCTGCTCCGGTCTTTTGCCCGAACCTGCCGGCCTCGCAGAGCGCGTCACTGACGGCAGCTGTGGTGCCCCGGGCCTGGCGGTTGCGCCAACCGATATCCAGCCCGGCCAGATCGGCCATGGCAAACGGGCCCATGCGGAAACCGAAACCGGTCAACGCGTCATCGACCTGCCCCGGAAGCGCCCCTTCCAGCAATAAGGCCTCGGCCTGGCGGGCGCGGACTTCGAGCATCCGGTTGCCCACGAACCCATGGCAGACCCCCACCACGACGGGGCATTTGCCCAGCCGCCGGGCCAAGGAAACCGCTGTGGCGAGAACCCGGGTCTCGGTGGCCTCCCCCCGGACGACTTCCACCAGTTCCATCACATTCGCGGGGCTGAAGAAGTGCATTCCCAGCACGCGGCCGGGATGGGCCGTGGTGGCGGCGAGTGCGTCCACATCGAGGTAGGAGGTGTTCGTGGCCAGTACTGCGTCCTCGCTGGCGTGGGCATCCAGTCGGGCGAAGATCTCTTTTTTGACGTCCAGGTCCTCAAAGGCCGCTTCGATGATGAGGTCTGCCGAGGCCAGGTCGGCGTAGTCGAGGCTTCCGCTGATGCGAGCAAATTGTTCGTTGGCCCTCTGGGGGCTGCGGCTGCCGTGGGAGACCGAAACGTCCAGAGTCGCCCGGACCTGGGTCAGGCCGCGGTCCAGGGCTTCGGCAGAGGTTTCCACCACGGTGACCGGAACCCCCGCGGTGGCCAGGGCCAACGCGATGCCCCCGCCCATGGTCCCGGCACCGATGACTCCGGCACGCCGCACGTCGCGGGCGGCTGTTTCTCCCGGGGCGGTGGCGAGGGCCCGGGGCGTGCGGCTGGCCCGTTCGGCGGCGAAGAGGTGGCGACCGGCCGCCGATTCGTCGCTGGCCAGCCGCTCCAGGAACTTCTCGCGTTCGAGCTCCGCCCCGGCGTCGAATCCCTGCTCGATGCCTGCGGCGAGGGAGTCCACTGCCGCCCGGGCCGCGAAGGGGTCCTTGGCCTTGCGCAGTGCCGGGGCCGCGAGGCGTTCGATGGTTCCCGGAACGGCTGAAGCTTCGGCGATCCGCCGGTTCAGGTCACGGGTTCTGGTGGGGGGCGTCGACTCGGTTCCGGGCTCCTCGTCGAGCCGGGAAGCCGCCCAGGCGACGGCGGCACAGGAGAAATCCCCACCATCAAGAACCGCGTCGATGAGCCCGTCACCTTCGGCAGTGGCTGCACCGACGCGCGTTCCGGTCAGGATCATGGCCAGTGCCCGTTCGGGCCCGACGAGTCGCGGCAGCCGCCCGGTGCCGCCGGCCCCCGGGATGAGCCCCAAGGTGATTTCCGGCAGCCCGACCAGGGCCTCGGGGTGGGCGACCCGCCTGTGGGCGGCCATCGCCAATTCCAGCCCCCCGCCCAGGGCCACCCCGGAGATGGCTGCGGTCACCGGCAGGGCCAACGACTCGATCCGGTCCACGAGTTCGGGCAGCGAGATCCCGTCGGTGGAGCCACCGAATTCGGTGATGTCGGCGCCGGCGGAGAACGCCTTCTCCGTGCCCGTGAGCACCACGGCGCGCACACCTGACAGATCCGCCACGTCATCGAGGGCCTGGGCGATCGCCGTGCGGGCCGCCTGCCCCAGGGCGTTGACCGGCGGAGCCAACAGGGTCAGCAGGACGACGTCGTCGTGCCGGGAGAGGGCGACCCGGGGCGCGGGGCGGGAGCTGCGGTCGGTCATGGAGCCCTTCCGGTGGGGTGCAGGTACTGGCAGGCTATTGATTCGGCGGCAGGGTTATTTGAAGGCTGAGATGCCGGTGATGTCCCGGCCGACCAACAACGACTGGATCGAGTCGGTCCCTTCATAGGTGCTGACAATGTCCATATCGGTCAGATGCCGGGCGATATGGCGTTCGATGAGTACACCGTTCCCGGCGAGCATGTCCCGGGCCTCGTTGCAGATCCATTTGGCCTTCTGCGCGGTGGACATCTTGACCATGGAGGCCATCGGACCGGTGAGTCGGTCGGTCTCTGCCAGCTCGGCCATCCGGGTGCACATCAATTGCATGGCGGTGAGCTCGGAGAGCATATTGGCCAGCTTGTTCTGCACCAATTGGAAGCTGGCGATCGGTTGGCCGAATTGTTCGCGCTGACCGGCGTAGGTGGCGGCGATTTCGTAGGCGGCCATGGCGTGGCCTACCGCTTCCCAGGCGGCGCCGCCACGGGTTGCGGTGAGTACCCGGGAGACATCGCGGAAGGAGTGGCAGTTCTCCAGTTGGTTGGCCGCGGGAACGCGCAGTTCCGAGATCACGATATCGGATTGCCGGATCGCCCGTTTGCCCATTTTCCCGGTGATCACGGTGGGTTCGTATCCTGCGGGGTAGGTACCGTCGTCGTTCTTCTCCATGACGAATCCCTTGACCTGGCCGTCGGCCGCGTCACGGGCGAAGATGACGACGATATCGGCGGCATCCCCGTTGCCGATCCAGCGCTTATGCCCGTTGAGGACCCATTCTCCGCCCTCGCGGCGGGCGCTGGTTTCCAGGGCAACGGAGTCTGATCCGTGCTCTGGTTCGGTGAGCGCGAACGCCCCCGTGCGCTGAAGCGTGGCCATCTCCGGCAGCCAGCGTTGGCGTTGTTCCTCGCTGCCGAGCATGGCGATGGTCCCCATGCCCAGCGATGAGTGCACGCCGATATAGGTGTTGATGGAGCCGTCGCCGCGGGAGATTTCGCGGGCGACGATTCCTGCCGCCCGGCGGCTCAACCCCGGGCACCCGTACCCTTCGATGGTGCCGCCGATGATGCCCAGGCCCGCCAGCCCGGGGCGTAGCTGGTGCGGGAACTCGGCCCGTTCCCAGTACCCGTTGATGATGGGCAGGACATCCGTATCGACGTAGGCTCGGATCCTGTCGCGCAGGGCGATCTCCGCATCGTCGAGTTCCTCGTCGAGCAGGAAGTAGTCGCTGGTGACCGTCATACCGTTTTTCACGCTGCCATCCTGTGGTGGGGGGAACTGGCGGGTCGAGCAACCCGAACAATTTGCACACTAACTGCAAATTGTTTCTCGGGCAAGGGTTTTCGGTGGACCGGCGACCGTCTCAGCCGGCCGCCGACCGTGCTGCGGCGATGAAGGCGCGGATCAACCCGGTGTCCTTGACCCCGCGCCGGGATTCCACCCCGCTGGAGACGTCGGCGCCCGTGGCCCCCGAGCTGTTCAGCAGGGCCGCGACATTGTCCACGGTGAGCCCTCCGGCCAGCAGCCAGAATCCCTCAGGGGCCCGGCCGGCCAGCACCGAGGGGTCGAAGGTCTCACCGGCCCCGGGGTCGACGGCGTCCAGCAGGATCCGCTCGGCGGCCCACTCGGCGCGATCGGCCGAGGACAGGGCGGCATACGCCGGGGCGGAGAAGGCCCGCAGGGTGCGATAACCAGCCTCCTGGGCGGCGCGGATATCGGCCAGGGGTTCATCACCATGCAATTGGACGGTGGACACTCCTGCCGCTGCCGCGGTGGACAGGACGACATCGAGGGGCTGGTTGCGGAAAACCCCTACGGTTTCGACCGTTGCGGGGACGTCGTTGATCAGTTGGCGGACCACCCCCGGCTCCACGGTCCGCACACTGCCGGGGGCGAAGATGAATCCCAGGGCATCGGCCCCGGCCTGGACGGCGGCAGCCACGGTTTCGGGCGTGCTCAACCCGCAGATCTTCACATAGCGTTCGGTCATGTCCGGGCTCCGCTCCTCGCCTCCGCCCGGCAGCTCGCCGGGGTGCTCCCCTAGTATCCTGCACGGGGCCGTGCCTCGGCCAGCCGTCCGAGGGCAGGGCCGGCGGATCAGTCGCCGGGTCGGTCGCCGTCGGAAACCCTGGTGTGGATGCGTTCGCCGTCTCCCCCGAAAATGCTCAGCACCTCCACGGATCGGCCATCCGCCGATCCCATGGCGTGCGGGATCCGGGTATCGAATTCGGCGGCCTCCCCGGGTTCGAGCACCAGGTCCCGATCCCCCAGCAGCAGGCGCAATTTCCCGGAGAGCACATACAGCCAGTCGTATCCATCATGCACGCGGGGCTCCGGCATGACTTGGCGTCCCGGATAGGTCATCCTGAACGTCTGCGTGGGCGAGTTCGGCGGAGACAGCCTGAGGGTCTGGATGCCGTGGTGCATGCTGCGGGTGGGGCGGACGCGCGGGTCGGGCACCTCGGCGGGGATGAGCTCGTCGATGCCGATGCGCAGCGCTCGGGTCAGCGGCAACAGCAGTTCCAGGCTGGCCTGGCGCTTGCCCGATTCAAGCCGCGAGAGCGTGGACACCGATATGCCGGTCTTGGAGGCCAGATCCTCCAGCGTCCGATCCTGCTTCACCCGGGCAGCCCGGAGTCGGGGGCCGATCTGCTCGAGAACCGTATCCTTCACATCTTTCCCTTCTTGCTGTTTCTGCAAAGATATTTGCCATCATAGCAGTGGGGGTTCCACAGTAGAAGCATGAAAACCAACAGCAACTACGACGTCATCATCATCGGCGCTGGCGCCGCGGGTCTCAGTGCAGCACTGATGCTCGGCCGCTCGCTCCGCAGCACGCTCGTCCTGGACACCGGCACCCCGCGCAACCGCTTCGCCGCAGGGATCCAGGGTGTCCTGGGCCACGACGGCACCGCCCCCGAGGACTTCTTGGCCCGCGGCCGTTCCGAGGTCGCCGGCTATGGCGTCCAGTTCGGCACGGCGGCAGCCGCAACCGTCGTGGCAACCGACGCCGGTATCACCGTGACCGATACCCAGGGCCGGCACCATGCTGCCCGCCGCCTCGTGGCCGCCACCGGAATCAGCGATGAACTCCCGCCGCTGCCCGGCCTCGCCGCGGGCTGGGGAACCGATGTGCTGCACTGCCCGTATTGCCACGGCTGGGAGGTCCGCGGTCAACGCCTCGGCATCCTGGCCACCTCGCCCATGGCCCTGCACCAGGCGCAGCTGATCCGCCAGTGGAGCGACGACGTCGTCCTCTTCAGCGCCGGCGCCGGGCCCATCGACGACGCACTGGCCACCACCCTGGCCTCCCGGGACGTGGTGATCGACAACCGGCAGGTCACCGGCATCCTCAGGAACGACGCCGGGGCCCTCACCGGGGTGCGGATGGTAGACGGCGGGCAACGGAACCTCGACGCCCTTTTCACCGCCGGTGAACTCCACCCCCAGGACGCCTACCTTGACGGACTGGGTTTGACGCGGGAGCAGACACCTTTTGGCAGCTTCATCGCCGCCGATCCCACCGGCAAAACCAGTCACCCGAGGATCTGGGCTGCCGGAAACCTCGTCGCCCCGATGGCCAATGTGCCGATGAGCATGTCGGCGGGCACGATGGCTGGCAGCATGGTCAACATGGATCTGGTGACCGAGGATTTCAACCACGCAGCACAGCAGGTTCACGCGGCATGAACGAACGGAGCAGCACCGACATGGAGCACCAACACCACCACGACGAGGCGCCCATCGAGCCGCGCGCCTTCTGGGAAGCCCGGTACGGCGAGCGCGAAAGGATCTGGAGCGGGGCTGCCAACCGGGCCCTGGTGGACGTTGTTTCCCCGCTGAAACCGGGCAGCGCCCTGGATCTGGGCTGCGGGGAAGGCGGGGATTCGCTCTGGTTGGCCGAGGCCGGCTGGACGGTCACCGGGGCGGATATTTCCACCACGGCCCTCGGACGGGCCGCCCAGGAGGCCCGCTCCCGCGGCCTGGGCGCCGAAGACGTCAACTGGCTTCAGGTCGATCTGGGCGAGGACTTCCCTCCGGGGACCTACGATCTGGTCTCCGCCTGCTTCCTGGCTTCCCCGGTGGACCTGCCCCGCGGGGAGGTCCTGCGCCGGGCCGCCGAAGCCGTGGCCTCCGGCGGCACCCTGCTGATCGTCTCCCATGCCGCCATGCCACCCTGGTCCCGGCACCGGCACGATCCCGGCGAGGCCCCCACCTCCCACGGCCCCCACGACTTCCCCACCCCCGCCGAGGAACTCGAACTCCTCGGACTCGACGAGGACCGGTGGACAGTCGTCACCGCGGAGGCCAGGCCGCGGCAGGCCACCGGCCCCGAGGGCGCCGTCGTCGACCTGGAAGACACCGTCATCGTCGCCCGGCGAAACTAGCAGGACCGGGCCCAGGGCATTGCCGGCCCCCGCGGCCGGCGGCCCTGGCCGGGCGGCCGGCTCAGAGCAGGCCGAACCAGCCCTTGGCGATGGCGGCGAAGGCCCCGACGAACGCGATGATCAGGATGAATGCCCGGGCATGACGGTCATGGACGTGGCGCTGGAGTCGTTCACCGCCGAAGATCCCCACCACGATCGCCAGGACGATCAGCGCCCAGTACCACCAGGGCAGGATGAGTTGCTGCTCCGGGGCGAGGAGGACCTTCGACACCACGGAGACGGTTCCGGTGACCGCGAAGAAAGGTTGCATGGTGGCGGCGAAGGAGCGTTGATCCCAACGGGTGAGGACCGCGTATGCACTGACCGCCGGGCCACCGACCCCTGCCATGGAGCTGGTCAGCCCCGACAGCGCCCCGGCGGCGGAACGGATGCCGGGGCCTCCGACGGCGACGCTGGAGCGGGAGAGGCCCAGCGAAAGGAGCAGGGCGATCAGCACGATGATGCCCACCGACAGGGAGAGGACCGCGGACTCCAGCCGGGTGGCGATGAGCGCCCCGATGACGGAGCCGACGACGCTGAAGGCGGCCAGCCAGCGGAACGCGGACCAGTTGATGTCCTTCCAGACCCGCGGGGTGATCAGCGTGGAGGAGACGACGCCGCAGATGTTCACCAGCAGCACCCCCTCATGGGGGCCGAGCAGCAACACCAGGAACGGTGAGGCCAGCATGGCGAATCCCAGCCCGGCGACCCGTTGGGCGACGGCACCGATGAACACCAGGGAGGCCGCCACGGCCAGGAGTTGAAGATCCACCGCTACAGCCTACTGGGGGGCCCTTGAAGTTTGCGTCGGTTCCGAGGAAGCTGAAAAAATCCCCACCGGGCCACGGCAACAATCTCCAGGAGGTACCTCCCATGGCAGGAACGGTCAGCGACTTCGTGATCGAGCGCATCAGGGATTGGGGGGTCAGCCGCGTTTTCGGTTTCCCCGGGGACGGGATCGGCGCCTTCGACGGCGCCCTGGGCCAGGCGGAGCGTGAGGACGACGGGGTGGATTACATCCGTCCGACCCACGAGGAGATCTGCTCGCTCATGGCCACTGCCCACGCCAAGTTCACCGGCGAGGTGGGGGTCTGCGTGGCAACCTCCTCCCCCGGGGTGTTCCATCTGCTCAACGGGCTCTACGACGCCCAGATGGACAACCAGCCCGTCGTGGCCTTCGTGGGACAACAGGGGCTGAACGCGCTGGGCACCTTCGGCCAGCAGGTCAGCAATCTGGAACGGGCGTTGGCGGATGTTGCGGTCCACGTGCAGACGATCGTCTCCCCCGAACAGGCCCAGGCCGTCGTGGACACCGCTTTCCGCACCGCCCGCGTCCGGCTGGGCCCCGCCGTCGTCATCCTCCCGCACGATGTCCAGGACCAGAAGATGCCCGCACTGCGCCCGCAGAGCTGGGTCTCGCGCTCCAGCGCCGTCGCCCCCTCCACCGCCGTCGTCCCTGCCCACAGTGAGATCCTCAAGGCCGCCGAGATCATCAACGCCGGCTCCAAGGTGAGCTTCCTCGTCGGGCACGGCGCCAACGGGGCCACCGCCGAGGTCCTGAAGGCCGCCGAACTCCGGGGCGCCGGGATCATCACCGCGTTGCGGGCCAAACAAGTCATCCCCTCCGAGGTGCCCCACCATTCCCAACAGCTCGGACTGCTGGGATCGCGGCCCAGCGTGGAGCAGATGGCCGACTGCGACACCCTGGTGTTGCTGGGCACCAACTACCCCTATGCCCAGTTCCTGCCGGAATCAGGGCAGGCCCGGGCCGTCCAGGTCGATCTCAAACCCGAACAGATGGGGCTGCGCTACCCCACCGAGCTGAACCTCTGGGGGGACGTGAAGGAGACCCTCACCGCCCTGATCCCCCATCTGCAGGCCACCACGGACTTCTCCTGGCAGGAGCGTGTCGCGGCGGGCATGAAGGAATGGGAAGCGGAGATGGAGGCCGAAGCCATGGTCTCCTACGACGACGGGGTGAACCCGCGCCGGGTCTACCACGAGCTCAACCAGCGTCTTCCCCCGCGCGCCATCGTCACCGCCGATGCGGGCTCGACCGCCGACTGGTACGGCCACCACATCCGGCTGCGCGAAGGGATGATGGGGGACCTCTCCGGACGGCTGGCCACCATGGTGGCGGCGATGCCCTATGCCACGGCCGCGAAATTCGCCCACCCCGAGCGCAGCGTCATCTGCACGATCGGCGATGGCGCCTTCCAGATGCTGGGCATGAACGAGCTCATCACGATCAAGAAGTACCTCTCGCGGTGGCAGAACCCGCAGCTGATCATCCTGGTCCTGCATAACGACGACCTCAACCAGGTCTCCTGGGAGATGCGCACCGAGGACGGCAACCCGCTGTGGCCGGCTTCCCAGGACGTGGAGACCATGGACTATGCCGGCTACGCCGAACTCCTGGGCTTCCAGGGGATCCAAGTCAGGAGCGATGACGAGGTCGCCGCCGCCTGGGATGTCGCCTTCGCCCACCGGGGGGTGACCCTCATCGATGCCTACACCAGCAAGAGCGTCCCACCGCTGCCTCCGAAGGTCGCCTTCGAGTTCGCGAAGAACACCGGGATGGCCCTGCTCAAGGGCGACCCCGAGGGCCTCGATGTCATGGCCGATACGGCCAAGGCGGTGTTCACCGAAGGGGTGGAGCGGGTCAAGGACACCCTGCATCTGGGGCACGAGCAGAAGCCGGAATCCGGGAACGGGCGGTAACGCGCAACCGGGGACGAATAAGCCTTGCTGGGGGCAGGGCACCGGCCTACATTGGAAGGAACGTCAGCTCCGTTCCCAGGGGAGGAATCATGCGCGTCGTTCTGATCATCATTCGGCTGCTCTTGCTGGTGACGGCGGTCGTGGCCATCGTGGGTGCTTTCACGGTCGTGGGCAGCGAAGCAGGTCGTGAGTTCTTCCACAGCAACCAAAACATGTGGTCGGGCCTGCTGGGTCTGTTCGTGGCCTTCTCGGCCGGGATTTCCGTCGCCGGCGCCGTGAGCCCACGCTGGATCCTCGCCCACCCCGGCGGCGCCCTCTTCGCCCTGGTGCCCCTAGTGGTCCTCCTGCTCATCAGGTTCTATTCGGCGTTCGATCACCCCGTCACCCTGAACGTGGCCCTGCTGGGTGCCTTATTCGCGCTGCTCGCACTGCTTCTGCAGCCGGCCGCAGCGCTGGCCCTGCGCAAGGAAAACGCCCGACGCCCCCGCTCGGTGGACCGCGAACGGGCCTTCTAACTGAGTCCGGCTTCATCCATCGAGACGATGACCCGGCCCTCGCTCGTTCCGGCCAGCAGCGATTCGAAGGCCCGCGGCAGACTCTCAATCCCGGTGAATCCGGTGTGGATCCCGCGGACCGTGCCCTCGCGCACCCATTGGCCGACCTCGGCCTCGAACTGGGGGCGCAGGTCCTCGTGTTCGGTGACGGTGAAGCCGCGCATGGTCAGTTCCCCGTAGATCAGCCGGGTGTAGTTCCGGGGTGCCCCCGACCCGGTGCCCTTCGCCACCGCCCCGCAGATCACCACGCGGCCGCCGTGGCGGAGCATCTCCAGGGCGGCTTCGAGTTGGTCGCCGCCGACATTGTCATAGTAGAGGTCGATCCCCTCGGGCGCGGCCTGCCGCAGCAGGTCCAGGGCTTCGCCATCATGCCGGTTCACGGCGGCGTCGGCCCCCAGCGTGCCGGTGATCAGTTCGACCTTCTCCGCCGAGCCGGCGCAGCCGATCACCCGGGCCCCGCGGGCCTTGGCGAACTGTACGGCGCAGCTTCCCACCCCGCCGCCGGCGCCCGTGACATAGACGTCCTCCCCCGGCTGGACCCGGGCGACATGGATCATCCCGGTATAGGCGGTGAAGCCCACATGCCCCAGGATCGTGAGGTGGTCCTCCAAGGCCAGGTCCTCGGCTTCGGCGCCGATCCGGCGCAGTTCCCCGGCCTCGCAGACCTCGATGCTGCGCCAGTGGACCTTTCCCACGGCCAGATCCCCGACGGCGAACGCCTCGCTGGCCGATTCGATGACCTCGACGACTGCGTCGCTGGCGGGGGTGTCCCCCACCCCGATGCCCGGGCCGTAGGCCGTGCCTTCGCTGCCGATCCGTGAGGCCAGCCCGGCATTCAGGCCCAGGCGGCGGATGGCCACAAGGACCTGCCCCGGTCCGGGGTCGGGCGTCTCGGCGTCGAAGACCCCGAAGTCCGCTGCGGTGACGGTGGAGTCGGGCAGGGCCGTGAGCTGGATTTCCTGACTTTTCATGCCCCCACCGTAGACCCGCCCCGTGCCACCCCCCAAGGTTTGGCACGGGACGGGAGTCATGCGGTCTTCCACCTCCGCCGGGGCGGATTCCCGGCTCTAGACCGGATGCGTGGAGACGAGTTTGGCGTGGACGACGATGTTGTCCTCATGCCGCAGGGTGGCCTTGTCGAACGGTCCCCCGCAGGTGATCACCCGCAGCTCGGCATCGTCGGTATTGGCGTAGGTCCCCGCGCTGGAGAAGGCGTCCTTCTTGGTCTGGATGATCTGGGTGACCTTGAAGACGGCGACCTTGCCGTCGGCGCGGGTCACCGAGATCTCGTCCTTCTTGCGCAGGTCCCCGAGCTTGAAGAACACCGCCGGGCCTTCGTCCTTGGTGGCAGTGACATGCCCCAGCAGCACGGCGGGGCCTTGTTCACCCGGTGAGGGGCCGCGCTTATACCAACCGGCCGGTGCGTCCGGGTCCAACGGGGGGACCCCGATGGTTCCATCGGCCTTGAGGCCGACGTTGAGCAGATCGGTATCGACGTCGATGGCCGGGATCTGCAGGCGGACCGGCTGCGAACGCTTCAGCGGCTTCGGAGCCGGAGCCTGGGTCTGCTTGGGCTTGGGTTTCGGTTTCGGGGCCTTCGACGATGACTCGGTGGTGGTCTTGGTCGGGGTGGCCGACGGCATGGCCGTCGGCGGTGGCGAGGTGGTGGGGGGCGCGCTGGGCGTGTCCGCGATGGCCTCGGAGGCCGGCGGCGAGGGCGGTGGTGCTTCCCCCCGCGCGCCGACTCCGATCAGGACTGCTCAGACGAGGCCGACCGTTGCGGTCACCGCTATCGCGGTGATGCGACGACCGCGGCCGTTGCGTGGGTTTTTCCGTGCGTGCTTCATCGGTTCCAGTCCTTTTCTTCTCCGGGGGTGCCTTTCCTAGTTCTGGTCTGCCTGACGACGGCGGACCATGAAGACACCGGCGCCGGCAGCTGCCAGAACCAGGCCGCCACCCAGGGCCATCGTGGAGGCGTCCATGCCGGCGGTGCTGCCACCACCGGTTTCAGGGTTGCCCTGAGGCATGTCCATCTGCCCGGCCGTCAACGTCCCGCACAGTGCGGGCGCGGTGGCTGCCAACGGCAGTTCGGGAACCAGTGGTGACTTGGCCTCCTGGGCGTCTGCGCCCAGGGTGGCCGGGTCGAGTCCGTGCACGACGACGGAGGCCTGGCCGTTCTTGATCCCGTCGATCGTCTTCTGGTTCATTTCGAAGGTGCGCTCATAGGTGAAGCTGTCACCCATGCCGGCGACTTCCAGGTCGGTGGCCGCCTTGGCACTGGTGTCTCCCTTGGTGGACAACGTGGTGGCCACCTCGCCGTAGGCGGAGCCGCCCTCGGGGGTGCTGACCACGCCGTCGCCGTTCTTGTCGTTGGCGATGGTCGGGCACTTGCCCGTGTCGTTCACGGTCACGTGGACGTGCTGGACGTGCGGGTACGGGTCGCCGTCGAAGGACTTGGCCAGGCCACTGACCTTCTCCGAGACCGTGGCCATGTTCCCGTCCAGGGTGATCGAAGCGGATCCGGAGGCCCCGCTGCCGTTTTGTTCGGTCAGCTGGGCCGAGTAGGAATCCGCTGCCTGGGCCCCTGCCGCGGAGAACGCGACCATACCCAGCGCCATTGCCGGCACGGCCAGTAGTTGGAGGTTCTTCTTCATGATCTTTTCCTTCCATCGGTGGCCCCCGTCTGAAGCGGCGGAAACCGGTGTTCGTGATGCGTTCATGATTCACAACACCTTCTGGTGGTGTCGCACAACACATTCGGAACCCTGCGCGTGTCCGGATTGGAAAGATCTTGAATTATTTTTTTGCCGCGCCTGAACCACCTTCGGTCAACCGCCGTTTCGTCTTGGCGGTGGCCGTGGAAGACCACGGGTCCTCGGGCCACGGATGCTTGGGGTACTTCCCGCGCATCTCCGCCCTGACCTGCGCGTAGGGGCCCGACCAGAACGAGGCCAGGTCGTCGGTCACCGCCAGGGCGCTGCCGCGCGGGGACAATAGATGGAACAACACCGGCACCCGCTCGTCGACCAGCCGGGGGGTGGCGGCCCACCCGAAGCATTCCTGCAATTTCACCGCGACGACGGGGCGGGCCTGCTCGTCACCGATCGCCGGGTAGTCGATCCGCACCTTGGATCCACTGGGAACCAGCAACCGTTCCGGAGCCAGGTCGGCGAAGCGCGAGGCCTGCGGCCAGGGCAGGAGCCGGCGCAACGGTTCGGCCAGATCGACCGACTTCACGCCGGCCCCGGCGGCCAACGCCTGGAGTTCGGGGCCCAACCAGTCATCCAACCGGCCCAGCAGGGCGCTCTCGCTGACATCGGGCCACGGGGCGCCGAGTTCTCGGTGCAGCAAGGCCATCCGGCGGCGCAGCCCATCGGCTCGGGCGGAGAAACCGATGATGTCCAGCCCACCGGTTTCCAGGGCGGTGGCGACGGCCGCGGCCGCCTCTTCCACGGAGGCGCGGACCGGCGTCGTGCCCAGGACGATGGACCCCAGCCGGCGTTCCCTCCGGGCCAGGACCCGACCCGATTCGAACCGGGCGTGGACCCGGTCGGTCAGCAGATGTCCGGCGGCGGCTTCGGCCGTCTCGGCATCCAACGGTGCCGCGGAGCGGATGACGGCCCCGGTTCCGGCGGCGGCCCGACCCGCCCCGCGGGAGACCTCGGCGACGGCCAACCACGGCTGCCCTGCCAGCGAGGACCCGGCAGGCAGTCCGGCGCGGGTGCCCGAGGCCAACAGGTAGCTCTGGCCCGCCCCTGATTCGACCCTGCGGGCGATCCGGTCGGGGTAGGCCAGGGCGACGATGAGTCCTGCCTCCGCGGGGGCACCGGGCCGCGAGGCCTCGGCGGTGGCAGCGGCGGGGGCCGCGGGCGCCCAGGTGCGGGCCAGGATGGCCTCCAGCCGGGTGGTCTCGCGTTTCCAACTCCGGCTCGCGGGGTCGGACCCGGAGCGCAGGGCCGCCAGCAGCCGGGTCAGATCGGCTCCCGGGGCGCGGGCCTCACCGGCGACCATGGCCACGATCTCGGCGACGGAACGGGCCGCTGCCTTGCGGTTCGTCCCGGCTTGGTGACCGGGAGCTGCCGCCTGCTGCCAGGCGGTCCCGTCGATCAGCGCCCGGGCGAGGCGCGGTTCGGCGGGGATGCCCGAGAGGGTCCGGCCCAGCCCGGTGGCCAGCCCGTTCACGTCGATGGCCCCGAGTTCGGTCAGCACGGCCAGCGCGTCGGCCAGGGTGGTCCGTGGCGGTTCCTGCGGCAGTTTCAGTCCCCTGCCACCGGGGGCGCCCCAGCAGGCCAGGGTCAGGGCCGCGCCGGTCAGTTCGGCGACGGCGATTTCCGGGGTCGGATGCCCCGGGGCGGCGCCGAAGGTCTTCTGGTCGTAACAGCGCACCACGGTTCCCGGTCCCTGCCGTGCGGCGCGACCGGCTCGCTGATCGGCCGAGGCCCGGGAGGCCGAGACCGTGACCAGGCCGGTCATGCCGCGGGTGGCATCGCGGCGGGGTTCACGGGCGAGCCCGGAGTCGATCACCAGCCTCACGCCGGGGACGGTCAGCGAGGATTCGGCCAGCGACGTGGAGACGACCACGCGTGGCGGGTCCCCCGCGTCCCGGCCCTTCACGGCCCGGTCCTGGCTGGCACTGTCGATCTGCCCGTGCAGTTCCAGCACTTCGACGCCCGCGCCGACCCGGCGGCGTAGTGCCCCGGCCACCTGGGCGACTTCCCAGGCCCCGGGGACGAAGACCAGCGCGTCGACGGCGGGGTCGGCGACCAGCGCGCTGTGGTGGGCGGTCGCGGCGGTGGTGGCCACATGATCCAGGAAGGCCCGCGTGACCCCGCGGTCATCCAGCCGGGCCACCGCGGCCGGTTCCCAGCGGGTCTCCAACCGGTGCAGTGCCGAGGGGCAGTCGATCACCGGGGCCGGGCCTTCGCCGTCGGCCGTGGACAACAGGGCGGCAAAACGGGGGGCGTCCAGGGTCGCCGACATGGCCAGGAAGGTCAGATCGCCGCGCAGTTCGTGGACCTCGGCGAGCAGGCCCAGCAGCAGATCGGTGTCCAGGGCCCGCTCGTGGACCTCGTCGATGATGACGGCGCCGATACCCTCCAGCCCGGGATCGGCCAGGAGCCGACGCAACAGGATCCCCGGGGTCACGAATTCGACCCGGGTGGCGGGCCCGGCGTGGTGTTCGCCGCGGACCGTGTATCCGACCCGGTCCCCGACCCGGCTGCCGTCGAGCTGGGCCAGGCGTCGTGCCGCGGCGCGGGCGGCGACCCGGCGGGGCTGGGTGACGATCACCCGGCCGGCCAGATTCGCCACCAGGGGTGGCACCAGGGTGGTCTTGCCGGTCCCCGGCGGCGCCTGGACGACGGCGGTGCCGGCCGGGGCGTTTGCGGCCAGGGCGTCCTCGAGGGCGGGCAGCGAGGCGGCGAAGACCAGCCCTGCTCCGAGGGTTTCCAGGTCGAAGGGCCGGTCGGCGCCGGGGGGCGGGGAAGTCACCCACCCATTGTGCCCGGTGGTGCCGCGGGCCCGGGACCGAACGGGCCGGGCCGTGCCGGACACCGATCAGTCGAAGACCAGCACCAGCCGTCCACGGACCCCGCCGGCTTCGAGCCGGCGGTGCGCTTCGGCGGCACGGTCGGCCGGCAGGACGTCGGCGACCCGCAGGCTCAGCTGGCCGGCGTCGACGAGCCGGCGTAGCTCGTCGAGCTTCCCGTCCGAGTGGTAGTCGGCGGGGACGAAGACCTGGTGGATGGTGATGCCACGTTCGGTGGGACCGTTGAAGCCGCGCACGGTGGCGAAACCGCCCCCGTCCTTGACGGCCGGCAGCGCCACCTCGTGCTGGACCGCGGCGTCGAGCAGACCGTCGACTCCCTCGGGGTGGAGTCCGCGGATCTGCTGGGCGACGTCCGCACCGCGCGGGACCAGCTGATCGGCTCCGAGGTCCTCGACCAGTTCCCGGTCTTGGGGCGCGAAATCGGCCACCACCGTCAACCCGGCCTGTGTGGCCAACTGGATCGTGTAGCCGCCCAAGGTTCCTGCGGCCCCGGTGACCGCCAGGACCTGCCCGGGCTGCAGGTCCAGCCGCCGCAGTGCCTGCATCGCCGTCAACCCGTTCATCGGCAACGTGGAGGCTGCCTCGAGGGTGGTTCCGGCGGGGATCCCGGCCACCGAATCGGCGTCGGCCACCAGGTAGGAGACGTAGGCGCCTCCGTGTTCGCCATCGGGGACGGCCATGGCCATGACCTCGTCGCCGAGGGCGAAGCCTGCCCCGTCCCCGACCTCGTCGATGACGCCCGCGGCATCCATGCCCGGCACGTACGGGGGCTCCTTCGCCTCGGTGACCGCCGCGTTGGCGCCGGTGCGGATCGAGGTGTCCGTGGGGCTGACGGCGGTGGCACGGACCTTGATTCGTACCTGGCCCGGGCCGGCATGGGGCTCGGGGACCTCGTGGATGGCGAGGGCTTCCGGCCCTCCGAATTCTGTGACTCCAATGACCTTCATAGGGGCGACAACGGCCCCGAAGGGCCGACTATTCCGAGGCGCGCGGTGACCTGGGGCCCGGATATTCAACGACCCGCCCCAAAGAATGACATGATCGGACGTGACCACGCCCCCTGACATGTAGGGTCCTGATGTACCTTCCCGCGAGCTTGCCCAGCCCCGATCCCGCCCTGTCCCAGCTGAACCTGGGGCCGTTGACGATCCACACCTATGCCCTGTGCATCCTGGCCGGCATCGCCGCCGCCATCGTGATCACCCAGCGCCGCCTGAAACGACGGGGAGGCAATCCCGAGGTCGTCCTCGACGTCGTGCTGTGGTGTGTGCCGCTGGGGCTGGTCGGCGCCCGTTTCTACCATGTGTTCACGCATATCAGCGACTACTTCTACCCCGGTGCCGACCCCTGGGACATCATCAAGATCTGGGACGGCGGCAACGCTCTCTACGGTTCGCTGCTCGGTGGTGCGCTCGGCGTGTTCATCGGCTGCCGGCGGGCCGGGGTCCGTTTCCTGTCCTTCGCCGACGCGGTGGCCCCGGCCATGCTCGTGGCCCAGGCGATCGGCCGGTTGGGCAACTGGTTCAACCACGAACTCTTCGGCCTGCCGACCACACTGCCCTGGGGTCTGGAGATCGAGTCCTCGAACCCGAACTTCCCCGCCGACGCAGCCATCGGCACCCTGTTCCACCCATTGTTCCTGTACGAGATCATCTGGAACCTCATCGGCGTCGCCGTGATCCTGTGGCTCGAGCGGCGGATGCGTGCCCGCTGGGGCCGCGCACTGGGCCTCTACCTCATCTGGTACGGCCTGGGCCGCAGCTGGCTCGAGGCCATCCGGATCGACCCGACCTCGGACGTGTTCCTGGGCATCCCGGCCAATATCTGGGCCTCCTTCGCCGCCATCGCGGTGGGCCTGGCGATCGTCATCGTCCAGGGGGTCCGCCATCCGGAGGCGGAGACCTCGGTCTACCGCGAGGGCTTCGAGCCGGTGGCCGAAGACACCACGGACGAGAGCACGACGGCGGAGGCAGCCCCCGAGGATTCCTCCGCGGATCCTGCCGAGCCGGCTCCGACATCAGCTCCGGAGTCGGCTCCAGAG
>NZ_JBQSYU010000008.1:0-126532 GCF_052379645.1 Arthrobacter sp. 179
GCAGGGCCCCATCGACGGGTGCTGGGAGAACGCGGTGACCGAGGGATGTGCAAGGCTGGGCAGATGCCCACCCTGAGGATCGGACCGGCGGTCTCGGCCGGTGACGTCCAGCAGTTGGCCACGGTGCATGTCAGGGCCTGGCGGTGGGCCTACCGGGGTCTGCTGCCGGATGGATATCTGGATTCGCTGAGCGTTCACCGGCGCGCGCTGGCCTGGCAGAGGCTGCTCGACGATGAAGCCATCCCCGCACCGTATCTGGCCTTTTGGGGAAGCGAGGCCGTGGGCCTGGTCCATGCCGGGACGAGCCGTGACGTGGACGCCTCGGCAACCACGGGGGAGGTCACCTCGATCTATCTGCTGCCCGAATATGTAGGACAGGGGATCGGCTGGCGGCTGTGGTCAACCGCTCTCGATCAACTGGGGGCCTCCGGGCACGACAGCGTGACCCTGTGGGTTCTCGAGGCCAA
The DNA here is from genome assembly GCF_052379645.1 of Arthrobacter sp. 179. Classification (NCBI taxonomy): domain Bacteria; kingdom Bacillati; phylum Actinomycetota; class Actinomycetes; order Micrococcales; family Micrococcaceae; genus Arthrobacter; species Arthrobacter sp. 179. Next base: position 468 of record NZ_JBQSYU010000008.1, read on the forward strand.
TGACCGGGGGCGCAGGTTCTACGAACGGGCCGGGTTGGTGGCCGATGGTGCGTCGAAAACACCGTCCCTGGGAGACTCCGGGATCACCGAGGTGAGATACCGCGGCGTGTTCCAGCACCCCCACGTCCACGCCCGATGATGCCAGCCGGTCATGTTCGCGGCCCGCGCTGTCGACGCCGACGCGTGTCACCACCTCGGCCCCGGAGCGCGTGGTGGTTTCCTCACCAAGCTGTAGCCGGACAGGTCCGACCCTGAACTCCACGACACCATCCGCGGGTTCAAGATCCGGCTCCTGGAGCTCGAAAACCCGCTGATACCACTGCACGGCGCCCGACAGGTCGCTGACTGGTAGTCAGACGGTTGCACTGAATATCTCCACGCCCGCGACTCTTCCAGCAGCTCGCGGGCCTGTCGAGCCCCGGGAACCCGACCTTTTCGAACGTAAGCCGGGATGGGTATCCGTGCGCCGGGGCAGTCAGGTTCGCGGCCCCTGCCCCTCGAGTTCCCCGCATGTTCGAGGGGACTCCTCGCCGCGGGCACGAGAAATCATTACCGCTTGGCGCATAACGACGTCACTTGGTCGAGTCCCTCCACGATCTTCTCGTGTTGCAGCGTGGAAATACCCCTGACGAGGTTGGCACCCACGGGCTTCAGGTCCTCGTTCCCGGTGGAGGCTCCTCCGGTCATTCCGCCGACGGCAGCCCCGACGACGGCGACGCGATCAAGGTCCGGATCCACAAGACCCGGCCCCTCCCAATCCTCAACCGAGCCTTTCGTCTTTTCGAGGTGCTCGGCCATCGGGCAGGCATAATCGAGCCGCCAGGATTCGCCAGTGGGGTCTGGCGTTGCACTGTTTCCACGGGCCAGGAATCCTCCGACACCGCCCAATGCCAACAACAGCACAGCAACGACCACCAGTACCCAGACCGGTTTCTTCCTGATCCCCATGATCTTCTCCTTTTCACCTGAGGCCTGCGCATGCGGGGGTCTTGGATGACTGCCCGGCGCCGTCCATTGACCCCTTACCGTAGGGGCCACAGGCAACACCTTCCAATCCGGCGGCCCGTCCCCCTAACCACCGGGAATGTCGGGGGAATGCGTGGGCGGAAGCCCCATGCCTGCGCTGGAATGTGGAATAGTCCGGAGGGCTTATAGCGTGTGGGGTGGGCGAGGTCGGGGGAGCGGCGTCGGATCGAAGACCCCTGGCGTTCCCGGGGCTGTCTTGACCGATGACGAGTCCGGAAAGTCCGAGGGGGACGAGAGGGATGGTTGGGATGGCACGAGGCACGGCGGGCGCTGACCTGCTCATCACGAACGTCACGGTGGGGGCGCATCCCGGGGCGGCTATGATCCAGGGCTGCGACGTCGTGGAGCGTTCCGGGCGGATCCATGCGGTGCGGCCGAGAGCAGAGAATCCCGAGCCGGTCGAGGGGCCGGTTCTTGACGCCGATGGGCGGGTGCTTGCTGCGGGTTTCTGGAACTGCCACGTACATTTCATCGACGGCGTCTGGTCCCGAGCGAGACGGAGTGAGACGGGGGCATTGCAACGGGCACTCGATGACATGCTGGTCAGCCGGGGATTCACCAGCGTGGTCGATCTGGGGTCCAATTCGCGAAACACGCTGCCGCTGATCGCTCGTATCGAGGCAGGGGAACTGACCGGTCCCACCATTCATACCGCGACGGAACCGATCCATCCTGCCCGCGGGGTCCCGTTCTATACCAGGGAATCGGTGTCGTGGTTCTTGCGATGGGCCTTGCCGGCTCCACGGACCCCCGCCGGGGCTCGCCGAGCGGCCCGGCGGGGGCTTCGCCGTGGAGCTCATGTCATCAAGCTGTTCACCGGTTCCTATGTCGAACCCGACCGGATCAAGACCATGACATCCAAGGTGGCGGACGCCGCGGTAGGGGAAGCACATCAGCAAGGGGTTCTGGTGTTTGCCCACCCCTCCAACCGGGAAGGGCTGAAGGTGGCGCTGGACGCCGGGGTGGACGTCATCGCCCACGTCCCCGATGAAACCGAGGGCACCGAATCGTTGTTGCTGGCTTGTGCCGCCCAGGGCAAGCGGCTGGTCCCCACCCTTCACATGTTCGCCCACACCGTCACGAAGTCCCCGACCTACACGGATCCCATTGACCAGGCCTTGAGGACTTTCTGGGAGTCCGGAGGACGAATCCTGTTTGGCACCGATGTCGGCTACATGGACGAGTACGACACTGCCGGAGAGTTCGAGGCTTTGCATCGCTGCGGCTTGGGCGCACCGGAGATCCTTGCCTCCTTGACCACGGAACCAGCCGCAGCATTCGGAGACACGAGTCTGGGGACCGTGGAACCCGGAATGGCTGCAGACCTCACCCTGCTGGAGACGAGGAGTGGTGACATCGAACCGCGGCACCTCCGCGATATTGCCGCAGTCGTCAAGGACGGCCGGGTGCTCCACGGGTCCGGGGAGCTCTCCGTTTCCGGGCCCCCTGGCGCTTCCCGGTGAGGTCGTCGGCTCCGGTTGCTCCGCCTGCGAGCGTCGGAACAGGGGAGGGCCATCCCTTGGCAGGAGGCAACCGCATTGGTAGGTTCTGGCCATGGAGAGCCAAAACGAGATGGACTGGACCCTCGAGGTGGTGGTGCTTCCGGTTTCCGACCTCGACAGGTCCTTGGCATTCTACCGCGACCAATTCGGGTTCCACCTGGACCACGACTACGACCTGGGCGAAGGCCGGCGCGTGATTCAACTGACGCCTCCGGGGTCGGGCTGCTCGATTGTGCTCGGTACCGGTGGAGTGGTCCCCGAGATGCCGCCCGGCTCGGTGAAGGGTCTGCAACTGGTGGTCTCCGATATCGAACGAGCGCACCGGATCCTCACGGAACGCCAGGTCGAAACCAGCGGAGTGCAGGTCCTGGCGGAGAACCCAGAGGAGGCCGCAGATCCCCTCGATAACGTCGCAATGATCTTCCTCTCGGACCCGGACGGGAACGGGTGGGCGATCCAACAGATGTCGAGTCGGGGCCGATGAGCAGGGGACCGGAGTCTGGCCGGTGGGATCAGCCGGCGTCGTGCCCCCGAAGCCGCGCGGCCGCAGCGTCGACCAACGGCCCCCGGATGCGCTGATTGCTTTCCATGATCTGGTCGACGACCGCCGGATCCGTGCCCGGCCGCCCGGGCGCCCCGGCATCGAAGGGTGGATGGGGGTCGTACTCGATCATCAGTTGGGCCCGTCTGGCCGTTGCCTCGTCCCATAGCGTGGCGATGATCTCCAGCCCGAAGTCGATGCCGCTGGTCACCCCTCCTCCGGTGACCAGTGCTCCGTCCCAGACCACCCGTCCCTCCCGGGGGATGGCACCGAAAAGTTCAAGCAACGGCCGGGAGGCCCAATGCGTGGTGGCTCGTTTACCGACCAGGAGACCGGCGGCCCCCAGGACGAAGGCACCCGTGCAGACGCTGCTCACGTAGCGGGCGTACCGTGCCTGGTCGCGGATGAAGGCCAGGGCCGCTTCGTCGTCCATCAGGTCGAAGGCCCCGTTCCCACCCGGGACCATCAACAGATCCGCCGGCGGGGCGTCGGCAAAGGTCCTGGTGGGCAGGATGGAGAACCCCGAATCGGTGGGTACTGGTTCCATGTCGCGCCAGACCAGATCGATGGCGACGTCCGGAGCGAGTGAGAACACCTGGACGGGACCCGTGAGATCAAGTTGGGTGACCCGGGGGAACAGCAGGCAGATGATTCTGAAGGGGCGATCCATGTCCCGATGATGCCATCCGCCGGCCGGTAATTCGAGGGCAGTGGCCCTCCGGCAGCGGAAACTCAGGGCGCAGGAACGAAGTAGAGGTCGGAGTGGAGCTTGCAGCCCGGGTTGAACCGTGCGCCGCAGCAGGGGCAGTCGGCCCGGGCCAGGTACTCGATGATGCCCAGTTGGTGATCACACACCCCACACATCACGGCCCGCGCGTCGTGTTCGGCGACCGGCCAACGCCGTGCCTTGTGTTGGGCGGGGACCTGGTCATGGCAGAGGCGGCACGGGTAGTACTCCCCGCAGCAGTAGAACCGGATGGCGATCACATCCAGGACGGTTGAGTAGTGCGTGCAGCGGGTTTGTGCGTCGATGACGTGGCCGAGAACCCGGGGCCGGGTCATTGCACACCCCGGGCCGAGAGCGCCTCGCCGAGTTCATCGGCATGCTTGAGCGAGACCACCAGGAACGGGACCACGAAGGTGGCCAGGCCGCCGCGGGCGCCACGGGCCCGTTGGGCCTCGCGCACCCCGGCGCCCAGACGGGCCAATACCGGGACCGTCGTGATCGTCACTGCCAGCAGCAGGGCCATCCGTTCGGGGTCGATCCCCAGCCGGGCCAACGGGGCCAGGCCCCGTTCGACGGCGGCCAACAGGTCGGTCAGCCGGGTGGTCAGCACCAGCAACCCCGCCAGGAGGATGGCGGCGACGACGCGAGAGGAATTGGCGGCCGCTGCCTCAAGGGGCATGAAGATCAGCTGGGCGAGCAGCGTGATGCCGATCAGCCAGCGCACGGCGATCAGTTGGCGCCAGAGTTCGGACAGTCCCAGACCTCCGAGGAGGTAGCCGAGTACGGCCACGACCCAGGCCAGCCCGGCGGCCCAGTACGTCGACGGCAGGAAGGACAATCCCAGCACCACCAGCATCAGCAACAGGGCCTTGCGTCCGGTGGGCAGGCGGTGCAGCAGGCCGTGGCCCGGACGGTAGAGGCTCAGCATGCCAGGGACCGTTCATAGGTGGCCAGCACCTCGACGGGATCCCCGACGGCATGGATCCGGCCCGAGCCCACCAGGACGGCCGTATCGCAGCGCAGGGCCAATCGTGGATCATGGGTGACCAGCACCAGTTGGTGGTCACCGCCGAGGAACAAGTGATCCGCCACCGTGCGGGAGTTACGGGTATCCAGCAGTGCCGTGGGCTCATCGGCAATGACCAGATCGGGGCGTCGCACGAAGGCCCCACACAGGGCCAGGAGCTGTTTCTGGCCGCCGGAGAGTTCATGGGCGGAACGTCCAGCCAACTCGGATAGACCAAATGCGGCGAGTGCCCCGCTCACCCGCGCCTCTTCTTCCGGCTGGGAAAGCTTCTCGGAACGCAGCGAAAACGCCACATCCTCACCGACGGTAGGCATGATGATCTGGGCATCGGGGTTGCTGAAGACAAAGGCCACCAGCCGCCGCAACTCACGTTTCTGCCTCACCGGGTCCACACCGTGGACGCGCAGGGACCCCGAGGACGGGGCCACCAGCCCACCGATGACCCGGGCGAGGGTCGATTTACCCGAACCGTTCTCCCCGATGATGGCGATCCTGCGGGCCCCCAAATTCAACGAGATTCCTTCAAGCGCAGTCGTTTCGCCCAGGCGCACGCCCACCTGGTCCAACGAGATGGAATTCATCGCCAGACCTCGAAAAGCACCACCGCTGCAGGGGCGATGGCGGCGATCGGCGGCCGGAACGTCACCGGATGCTCTCGGCGGGGCGCTCGCCGTCCGAAGTAACCTGGGCGGAGGCGGTGACGGGGATCTGGCTACCGGCCTCCTGCCGGCGGAAGGCCCGTGGGTAGGCCCGGGCCAAGGTCATGGTGATGGCTGCGGCGATGGCCGCCTTCAGGAGGTCTCCCGGCAGGAAGACGAGACTTTGCAGCGCCGTCGGGCCCAGGGGCAGACGGGTGACCAGCGACTGGATGGGGATTCCGAAGGCATAGATGACCACGATGCCGCCCACGAGCACCCCGAGGATCGTGCGCCACCGGGTCAGCCGTGGCCCGCCATGGACGATCAGCCCGATCACGAAGGCCCCGACGACCCAACCCAATAGGTACCCGGCGGAGGGTCCCACGAAGACCCCCAGCCCGCCGCGGCCCCCCGAGAGCAATGGCAGCCCGATGGCCACCAGGATGAGCAGGACCACCATTGACAGGGCTCCGCGCCAGGGGCCCAGGACGGCCCCGGCGAGCATCACCCCCAGGGTCTGGGCGGTGATCGGGACGGAGCCGAAGACGGAGAGTCCGCCCGGCAGGCCCAACACGGCGACGATGGCGGTGAAGACGGCGATACGGGCCAGATCGGTGGCCTCGAGACGACGGGGTTTCATGGGCTCCCTCTCGGGCCGGAGACCCGGCCCCACAAACTTGAACGACGTTCATTTGAACGCCGTTCAGCTTAGCGTCGTTGCCGGCCATCAAACAACCCGGGCCAGCCTTTCCCGCGGACACTTCCGTCACTGGTGGTGGCTTGGGGCATGCTTCGTCTTCAGTGGATGACAGAACGCGGGGTGGCGTCCATGAGTGCAGAAGTCACATAGGTGCTGTGAGCTGGTTCACAGGTAGGGTCAGGTGATCTTGAGTCGCCAAAGAGTCAAGAAGATGTCGAATGACCTGCAGCGGATGACTGGCCCTGAGCGGCGTCAGGCCGATGTTGACCAGTCATCGACTCGTGACCCGGGAGAGGAACACAGTATGAGAATCCATCGCGCCGGCAAGCTCGCCGCAGGTCTGATGGCCACCGCCCTGCTCGCTACCGCTTGCGGATCGACAGGTGATGAGGGCGCCGGGGGAGCCGACGGTGAGATTGAGCCCGTGAAGATCGGCATGTCCCAGATCCAATCGCATCCGTCGTTGGATGCCGTCGTCAAGGGCTTCAAGAAGGGCATGGAAGACGCCGGCTATACGGGGGACAAGGTCAGCTACGACTTCCAGAACCCACAAGGGGACCAGTCCACCAATACCGCGATCATGAACCAGTTCGCCGGTGACGATTTGGACCTGGTGCTGGCTGTCGCGACGCCCACGGCGCAGGCTGCTGCCCAGGCCATCAATGATGTTCCGATACTCTTCTCAGCGGTCACCGATGCTGAGGAAGCCAAACTTGTGTCGAGCAACGAAGCCCCGGGCGCCAACGTCACAGGTACCTCGAACAGGGGCCCCATCAAGGAACAACTCGAACTCCTCAAGAAGCTGGACCCGGAAGCCGAAACGGTGGGGATCGTCTATTCCTCCGGTGAGGTCAACTCGACGATCCAGGTGGAATGGGTGAAGGAGGCCGCTGCCGAACTCGACCTCAAGGTGAAGGAATCCTCCATTTCCGCCTCTTCCGAGGTCCAACAGGCCGCCGCTTCGCTCGATGTCGATGCGTTTTATGTGCCCAACGACAATGCCGTGGTTTCGGCGTTGGAGGGCTTGCTGCAAGCAGCCCAGTCCAAGAAGGTCCCCGTGGTCACTGCCGATGGTGCTTCGGTCAAGCGAGGAGCCACCGTCGCCTACGGCATCGACTACGAGAAGCTCGGTGTGCAGACCGCCGAGATGGCCGTGAGGATCCTCCAGGACGGCGATGACCCGGCCGAAATGCCCGTGGAGACCCTCGAGGACGTTGATCTGTACGTGAACACGGCCGCGGCGGAGAAGGCTGGAGTGGAGATTCCACAAGAAATGCTCGATGAGGCCGCGGAGGTCTACGAGAAGTAGACCCTGGCCGAATCACTGATCCCGCGGTGTCCGTTGGTCAGGCCAACGGACACCGCGGGAGGGTTCGGCGGACTCAGCTGCCGAGGTGGACGAGCATGATCCCGCCGAGGGCGATGCAGGAGACCAGGACGGTCGACGCCGCCGCCAGGATGAAGGGGCGGATGCCCACCTGCACCAGGTTGCGGACCTTCACCCCGCAGCCGAGACCGAACATCGCCGCGGACAGCAAAGCGGTCTGGGCGAACTTGCCGGCTTCGAGCACCCCGCCGGGCAGGTCGACGGTGGAGCGCAACGCGATCATGGCCAGGAAGCCGATGATGAACAGCGGGACGATGGGCGGGCGCTTGCCGTCGGCAGCAGCGATATTGCCGTTGCGGCGCTGGCGGATGCTCAACACGGCGACGACGGGGGCCAGCAGCAGGACCCGGGCGAGCTTGACGATGACGGCCACGGCGAGCGCACCACCGCCGATGATGCCGCCGGCGGCGACGACCTGGGCGATCTCGTGGATGGAACCGCCGGCCCAGAGTCCGTTGATTTCCGGGCTGAGCCCGAGGATCTGCCCGAGCAGGGGGACCAGCGGGATCATCAGCGTGCCGAAGATGACCACCAGGGCGACGGCGGTCACGACATCCTCTTCCTCGGAGTCCGCGACCCCTTCGACCCCGGCGACGGCTGCGGCGCCGCAGATGGAGAAGCCGCAGGCGATCAGCAGCACCTGCCCCGGACGCATCTTCATCAGCCGGCCCATCAGCAGGGTGCCGAAGATCCCGCCGGCGACGATGCAGACGATGACCACCAGCATCGGTGCGCCCAAGGAGACGATGTCGCCGATGACCAGCTGCAGGCCCAGGAAGACGATGCCCAACCGCAGGAGCTTCTTCGCGGCGAAGTTGATGCCCGGGGCGGTGCGCTCGGGCAGCCGCAGCAGGTTCGTGGTCGCGATACCCAGCACGATGGCGATGATCAGGGCGCTAACCCCCGGCAACAAGTGGCTCAGCGTCATGGACAGGGCGGTGGCGACCGCGCACACCAGCAGGCCGGGGGCGAAGTGTTGCAGGAGATGGCTGCCGCGGGTCGCGACGCCTGGACGTGTATCGGTATCGGTGCTCATGAACTGAGGTTTTCACGCCGCGCCCACCGGCGGTAGCCATCGGTTCGGCATGGGGTCATATCATGGGCGCATGGGTTTGAACTGGCCGGATCTGCATGCACTCGAACTCCTGGTCGCCGTGGTGGATGAAGGCAGCGTCGGTGCCGGGGCGCGCAGCATGGGCATGGCGCAGTCCAATGCCAGCCGGTTGGTCTCCCGGCTCGAGGCCACGGCCGGGGCCCCGCTGCTGCAGCGCGGTCCCCGGGGCTCGGTTCCCACCGCCCGTGGGGTGGAATTGGCCGAAGCCTCCCGGACGCTGCTGGAGCAGTCCCGGCATTTCATGGGCGTGCTGGGGGCCCGGAAGGCCGCCGGACCGGTCGAATTGCGGGTCGGGGCCAGCCAGACCGTGGCGGAGAACCTGTTGCCGGCCTGGTTGGCCGAATTGCGCCGTCAGCTGCCCGAGGTACGAGTACAGCTCCAGGTCCTGAATTCGGCCCAGGTGATCTCCAAGGTCCAAGGCGGGACGCTGCAACTGGGGTTCGTGGAGACCCCTCATCTGCCGGTGGGGATCAGTGCCGCGGTGGTCCAGGAGGACGAGTTGGCCGTCGTGGTGGGTCCCGAGCATCCGTGGGCGGAGCGGCACGGCGTCCTGGGATTGCAGGAGCTGGCCCGGACGCCGCTGGTGGTGCGTGAGCGCGGTTCGGGGACCAGGGAGGCGCTGGAGCAGCTCCTGGCCGGTCGGGCGGCAGCGGAGCCGGCGCAGGTGCTGCACAGCAATGCCGCCGTGCGCCTGGCCGTGGCCTCCGGTGCGGGGCCGGCGGCACTCAGCGAACTCGCGCTCCGTGAGCAGTTGGCTTCCGGCTCGCTGCTGCGGGTTCCCCTCGAAGGAGAGACGCCCAAGCGCCCCCTGACCGCCGTGTGGATGGGGCCGCAGCGTTTGGCCGGCCCGATCGCGGAACTCGTGGCGATCGCCGCCGCCTAAAGGCCTGCGGGGCTTCCCGGCCCCGGAGTCCGTCCTGCTACGGTGAGCACGGGTGGACGGTGTCGTCCGGCCAGGTTGGCGGGCCCCGGACTCCCTGGCCTGCTCCGCTTTGGGGTCACCGACCCGCTCGCGTGGCGACCTGAATTGGGCGCCGCCGACAAGGCAGTCCGGTGCGGGCTTGTTCGTCAAAGGTGCGCTTCGCGGCGTACCGGAAGAGGTGAGCAACGCATGGCAACGAATCCAGTGGTGGTGGGGGTCGACGGATCCGAGGACTCCAGGATCGCCTTGGAATGGGCGGTCGAATACGGTCGGCGCTACGAAGCCCCCGTCGAGGCGGTCGCGGTCTGGTCCGTCCCCTATTCCTTCGGCTACATGCCCCCGTATGCCGAAAGCCGCGCGGAGGTCAAGGAGAATGCGCGGAAGATGCTGGATGAAACCGTGCAGGAGACCGTCGGCGGTGACGCCGGGGTGATCCAGCGGATCGAACACGGGCCCCCGGCGGAAGTGCTCGTCGCGGCCTCGGGATCGGCGCAGCTGCTGGTCCTGGGCACGCGGGGGCACGGTGCCTTCGCCGGGATGCTGCTGGGGTCCGTGAGCCAGCACTGCGTCGCCCATTCCAAATGCCCCTTCGTCGTCGTCCCGAACCCGGAGGGCAGGAGCAAGGGGAAAGCGAAGAAGAAATAGGCCGCGCGACCCCGGCTGGCGGAGGCCTGGCAGCGGGCCACGGAATCGTTCCGAGGCCCGCAGCATCAGGGGAGCGGACGGCGTCGTCCTGCGGCGTTGATCAGGCCGATTTCAGGGTGTCGAGGACCCGCTGGGCCTCATCGGCGATGTGCTGCAGGGACTCCTGATCGGACTCCTCGCCCTGGATCTGGAGCTGTACCTGGATCCCGTCGTCGAGCAACGAGACATTGGTTCCGGGGATCTTGGTGTCCTGGACGGTGGTGACGGTCTGGAGGGCCAGGGCCGACGGGGCGTCCGTCTTCACCGTGGCCTCCTGCATCTTCATCGTGGTCTTGATGCCCATGACCTCGACGTCCATGTTCTTGCAGTCATCCAGCGCGTCGACCCCCTCGTCGAACTTGGCTTGGGTCTGAGCCGGGTCACCGGCGGACATGACGGTGAGGGTGAAGGTCTGCATCGGGTTGTCGGGATTGGGGTAGGTGCCGACCGCGATGTTGTTCTTCTTCAATTCCTCTTCGATGTCGATTCCCTGGGCGGAGTTGCACTTCTCGGGAGAGATCTTCATCCCCTCAACCATGGCTCCGGCCGCCCCGGCCTGGGCGCGCAGCGTTTCGCCCGACATGATCTGCACGCCGGTCTTCCCGTCGAAGTAGGCGGTCACCGCCTTCTTGAGTTGGGCATCGGAAAGGGCTGCATTGTTCCCGGCCCTGGAGCTGGCCTCCGGCGAGGCCGGTGCCGTGGAGGATCCTGCGTCGACGGTGCGGGCGGACGACGAGGCCTCGGCGGCACTGGACGAGGGCGAGGCGGCCGCGGGGGAGTCCTCCGAGGCGGAGCCCGAAGCGGAGCAGCCGGACAGGGCCAGGGCGGCGGCCAGCGGGAGGGTGAGATAAAGCGGTTTCCTGGACATGTGCTCCTCCGTCGGATGGGTGCAAGTGATGGGAAGAAGCCTTGAAATCGTGATCGGCCCCCAGATCGATGGGCAACGGAATCCGTGCCGCTTGGATTAACCTATCCGATGGATGACAACGGGGCGAAACACGTCCCCGGAGCATGGCGCAAAGTTCCGACACGAAAAAGGTCCCCGGCCGAAGCCGGGGACCTGATCTTGGGTGCCCAGATGAATGTGCCCTCGAAAGGATTCGAACCTTCGACCTTCTGCTCCGGAGGCAGACGCTCTATCCCCTGAGCTACGAGGGCGTGCCGCAGATTGCTGCGCGGCGGGGAACCTCAAAGAGCTTAGCAGGAACCGGAGCCCCCCGTGCAACCCGGAGCGTCCGGAGGGCCTAGTTAGGATTCTCCGGGCGCCGGGCCACCCGCGACGCCGTCCAGGCGCCGGCCATCAGGATCCCGGCCGAGACGATGCCGGCGACGGCTCCCAGGGTTCCGGCGGCCGGGGCGGCCCACCAGGAGAGCAGGAGTACGACGAGGCTGAGTAGTTGGGCGGCCAGCTGCGGCGCCGCCGCGGCCCGAGCTGCTTCGAGGAGCGCCTGCCGGGTGAAGCGGGCCGAGCGGGGAGCCAGTGCGGACAGGGCCAGCAGCACGTAGATGCCATGGGCGGCCAGCACATACAACGGCAACGTCCACCAACCCACCGTGCTGACCTGCAGATAGGCGGCCCCCAACAGCAGCAAGGCGATCAGGGCCGTGACGTGCTGGGGCCAGCGCAGGATCAACGCCGCGACGGCCACCGCGACGGCCACCCCGGAGCCCAGTGACACCGGGTCCCGCCCCTGGGCATTGAGCACCGCGGCGGGCAGGCAGCCGGCCAGGAGCAGTCCGGCCGCAATGAGGGCCAGCAGCGAGGCCGGGTACGTCCCCAGGGCCAACGGTTCCAGTGACGCGGGCCGGCGCTCGGGGCGGGGCCGGCGCAACAACGCGTTCATCGGCCACCGCCGGGCAGGGAGTTGGCGCGTGACCGGGCCAATCCCCAGCGTTCCACGGATTCACGCAGGACCGTCGCCGGGAGCACCTCGATGCCTTCGGCGGCCAGCTCGGCCCGCACCGCGCCACGGGTGGCCATGAGCAGGGTCAGGGCCTGTGCTTCGGAAAACGGGAGATCGGTGGCATCGGGGTCGGGCAGGGTGTCGACCACGGCGACGACGTGTCCGGCCCGGGCCCAGCGTGCCGGGATGGAAGCGACGTCGTGGTCCAGCAGCGGGGAGAAGAAATAGACCAGTGTCCCGGGCGCCGGTGTCGGGAGCCGGCTGGGGAGGATGCTGCTGGAGGAGACCGCCAGCGCCGCGAATCGCCGACGCAGCAGTTCCAGCTGGCGGTGTCCACCGGCGGGACGGACCGGGGAGGAGAATCCGACGGCGTCCAGCATCCCGACCCGATCACCGCGAGCCAGATAGGCCGCAGCCAGGGAACCGGCGGCGCTGCGCGTGAGCTGGAGGCTGGTGACCATGCGCAGGGCATCCAACGAAGGGTCGATCCAGGCGGCGACCCGGGCCGGGAAATCAACGCGGGCATCGATGGCCAGGGTGACCCCGGCATCGGCCGGTGCCAGATAGCGGCGGACCAGCGGCATGCCCGAGGCCTCCGTGTTGCGGGCCGTGGCCCGCCAGTCGATATGCCGGCGGTCATCTCCGGGCCTGAGCGGCCCCACGTCCCGTAATTCGGTTCCCCCACCACGGAGCCTGGCGTGGTGGCTCCCTGCATGGGCCCGCAGCGCCGAGGGGGTGGGCAGGCGCCGCACCGGATCGGGGGAGGGCTGGAGCATGGCGGTGAGTTTGCCGGTCTGCGACTCGTGGCGACAGATGCCCAGATCGGGGCTGAAGGCGGACACCCGGTAGGCCAACAGATCACGTCGTCCGCCCCGGGGGACCCGGATCCCCAAGCCGGGTGTTTCCGCCGTCGTGGCGATCAGCGCCGATTCCCTTCCTCCCGGGGCCACCGCCCGCACCACCATCAGGGCGGGGACGGTCCGGGGGTCGGGGCCCGCGTCGCGGAACAGGATCCGCCGTCGGGTCCCGCCAGTGACCTGGGCGTGGACGGACCGATCGAACTCCAGCGTCGGGACATGCCGGTTGCCGAACCGGCGCGGGGTCGACACGGCGATCAGGGCGAAGAGGGCCCCCAGGACCGCGACATCGGGGCGGCGGGCGATGGCGGCCCCGACGCCGAAGAGCAGGGCCAGTAGTACGGCCACCCCCCATTGCGGGGATCTGGCGGCAGGACCCGCCACCGCAGGTTGCCGGCGGGCGTCCACCAACCGGGATACGGGGGGTTCGGTCGTCGTCGGCTGGGAGCCGGAGCCGGGGCTCACGGTGCGGTGGCCGGGACCTCGACGGACCCGGTGATTTCGTCGATGAGCCCCACGGGATCCGCTCCCCGGGCCCAGGCCGCCGGGGAAAGCACCAGCCGGTGGGCCAGGACCGGGACGGCCACCTCCTTGAGGTCCTCGGGAACCACATAGGCCCGCCCGTCCAGTGCCGCCATGGCCCGAGCCATCAGCACCAGGGCCTGGGAGCCACGCGGCGAGGCACCGACCTGGACCTCGTCCAACCCTCGGCTGGCCGCGGTCAGACGCACCGCGTAGGCCACGATATCCGCCGAGACAGGAACCCGGGCCAGGTCCTCCTGCAGGGTGCGCAGGGCAAGAGGGTCGAGCACCGCCTCCAGGACCGGTTCCACCAGGCCACGTTCCAACCGCTTCGCCACGATGTCGGCTTCGGCTCCCGCCGTGGGATACCCCAGGGCCAACCGGACCAGGAAGCGGTCCAGCTGGGCCTCGGGCAGCGGATAGGTGCCTTCGAATTCCACCGGGTTGGACGTGGCGAAGACATGGAAGGGCACGGGCAGACGGTGGGTGGAGCCTTCGATGGAGACCTGCCCCTCGGCCATGGCCTCCAGCAGGGCGGATTGGGTCTTGGGGGAGGTGCGGTTGATCTCGTCGGCCAGCAGCAGGCCGGTGAAGACGGGACCGGGCTGGAAGTCGAAACTGCGCTCGACGGGATCGAAGATCGAGGAGCCGGTGACGTCCGAGGGCAGCAGGTCGGGAGTGCACTGCAACCTGCGGAAACCCAGCCCGAGTGTCTGGGCCAGGGACCGGGCCACCAGCGTCTTGCCCAGTCCGGGCATGTCCTCGAACAGGACGTGGCCTCCGGCCAGGACGGCGGCCAGGGCCAGTCGCAACGGGGCGCGGGTGCCGATCACCGCTCGCCCGACCCCTTCCAGGACCGCGGTGCCCGCGGCGGCGATGCGCGCGGTGGTTTCTTCGGCGGCGGGGCCATCGAACTGCTGGGGGCCTGATGCGGGATCGCTCATGAGCGGCCTTTCGTCGTGAGGGCGGACAGTGGGGGGGCCTGGGAGAACCAGAGGTCGACTTCGTGGGCGGCGGCGGTGGCCTGCCGGGACGTGAGGTCGCGGCCGGCCTGCAGTTCACGGTGCGCCACGACGGTGGCAGGGCCCACGGCTTCGGGGTCCCCGGCGAACCGGACCGCCGTCCCCACCGCGTGCTCCAGGCCCCGGGCCGCCGGGGAATGCCTGCTGAGGCGTTTGGAAAGCAGGGCGAAGGACAGGGCACGGAAGCCCTGGTTGCCGTTGGCCGGGCGTCCGGGATCCAGCGGGATCCGGGTGGAGAACGTCAGCAGCGGAAGGATGGTGAACAGATAGCCCACACAGACACCCAGCGCGGTGAACACCGCGGTATGGCCGGCATCGATGCGGGTGTAGAGGCAGAAGCCCAGAGCGATGACGCCGAAGGAGAGCGGGCCGATCCACACCGTCCTTCCGCGCTGGCCCGCAGCCGGCCGCTTCATGCGTCCACGCTGGCGGGTCGGGATGGTCGGCGTTTCCCGGCCGCGGCGACTTCCTCGGCCAGCACGGTGAAATCGGCGCCGGCGCGGCGGCCCTGGGCGAGGTCGGGTTCCCAACCAGGGGTACCGGCGTCGTATCTGGCCCGCTCATACAGGGCCAATAGCCGGGCCAAGGGGGCGCGGGAGACCCCGAAAGCCGCCAACATGGCCCCGGCGTGTTCGGTGGGGGTCTGGGATCCCCGGCGTTCCTGCCCGGCCGAAGCAGCCAGCTGTTCGAGCTCGACCCAGGAGGCAATGAGGCGCGAATGGATCTGACCCGCGGTGGCCCCGTCGAGCGAGGCCCCTGCGTGGGTGAGGCTCTGGGCCACTTCGGCCCGCAAGGCGGCCTCGCGGGCGATGAGGTCGGCGGGGGCGGTTTCGGGGTCCACGTCGGCCCGGTCCTTGCGGCGCAGCGAGAGCACCAGGACGACCAGGAGCAGGAGGGTCGCGGCGAACAGGGTGGCGGCGATGGTCTGGCCGATCGTGGAGATGGTCTGCTCGTCCGGGCGGTTCTGCGGGGCGACGGTCCCTTCGATGGGACCCTCGAGTTCCGGTTCCGCGCTCGGGGGTGCGTCCCCCTTCAGCGCCCCGTTCTGCTGGGGGATCCCCGGGGGGCTGTCGTGGCTCAGGGTGGGCAGGGCCGAGGCCCCGAAGACCACCAGCAGGGCCCCGAGGAAGACCACCATGAAGGCCATGGTGGGCCGCGGCATCCGCCTTGTGGTTCGTCCCATTTCGTTCCCCTGGTCGTCGCTGACCTGTTGGTGGGTGAATCTACCAGCAGCAGCGCTCCGGGCGCAGTGGGGTCATCGAGTCGGAAGCGGGCCTGCCGGGCCGTTATCCTTGGGGGGTGACTCCTGAAGAACTCTCCCTCGCCATTTCCGCCTGCCTGCGCGAAGCCGTCGCTGCCGGTGAATTCACCGTCGACGTGCCCGAAGAAGTGCGGGTGGAACGACCCAAGAGCCGTGAGCACGGGGACTGGGCCACCAACATCGCCCTGCAGCTGGGCAAGAAGGCCGGCATGAACCCGCGCGAATTCGCCGCCGCCCTGCGCGAACGCCTGGTCTCGATCCCCGGGGTCGCCTCCGTCGACATCGCCGGACCGGGATTTCTGAACATCACCCTCGACGCGGCCGCCGCCGGTGAGCTGGCCAAATCCATCGTCGAGGCAGGGGCCGCGTACGGGGCCGGGTCGAGCCTGGCGGGCCAACGGATCAACCTTGAATTCGTGTCGGCGAACCCGACGGGACCGATCCACCTCGGGGGGACCCGGTGGGCCGCGGTCGGGGACTCGCTGGCCCGAATCTTCCAGAACCAGGGCGCCGAAGTGACCCGTGAGTACTACTTCAACGACCATGGCGCCCAGATCGACCGCTTTGCCCGGTCCCTGCTGGCCAACGCCCGCGGTGAAGCAACCCCCGAGGACGGCTACGCGGGGCAGTACATCGATGACATCACCGCGCGTGTGCTCGCCATCGAGCCGGAGATCCTGCAGGCTGCCGATCCGCAGGAACGCTTCCGGGCGATCGGCGTGGACATGATGTTCGGGGAGATCAAGTCCTCCCTTCACGACTTCGGCGTCGACTTCGATGTCTTCTTCCACGAGGATTCCCTGCACCGCGATGGCTCGGTCGAGAAGCTGCTGGAACAGCTGAAGACCTCCGGAAGCCTGTACTTCGCCGACGGGGCCTGGTGGTTGCGCTCGACCGAACACGGGGACGACAAGGACCGGGTCGTCATCAAGTCCGATGGCCAGGCCGCCTACATCGCCGGGGACATCGCCTATATCCAGGACAAGCGGGCACGGGGCTTCGACCTGAACGTGTACATGCTCGGCGCCGACCACCACGGCTACGTCGCCCGGTTGAAGGCCGCCGCGGCGGCCCTGGGCCACGACCCGGACTGCGTCGAGGTCATGATCGGCCAGATGGTCAACCTGATGCGCGAGGGCAAACCCGTGCGCATGTCCAAACGGGCCGGCACCGTGGTCACCCTCGAGGACCTGGTGGACACGGTGGGGGTGGACGCGGCCCGCTACGCGCTGACCCGCTATTCCTCGGACTCGAACATCGACATCGACCTGGATCTGCTGCAGCAGAAGTCCAACGACAACCCGGTGTTCTACGTCCAATACGCCCATGCCAGGTCCCGGGCGGCCTCGCGCAACGCCGCGGCCGCCGGGGTGGACCGCAGCGCCTTCAACGCCGCGCTGCTGACCCACGAGACCGAAAACGACCTGCTGGCCGTGCTGGCGCAGTTCCCGCACCACCTGGTCGGTGCCGCGGAACACCGGGAGCCGCACCGTGTGGCCCGCTACCTCGAATCCCTGGCCGGGGCCTACCACCGCTGGTATGCGGCGGCCCGGATCACCCCGTTGGCCGACGGACCGGTCGAGGACGTCAACCGCACCCGGCTGTGGCTCAACGACGCCACCACCCAGGTGCTGGCCAACGGCCTGGACCTGTTGGGCGTTTCGGCCCCGGAGAGGATGTAGCCGTGGCGGCCTCGAATCTGGCTCCCGACTGGTTGAGCTACCCCACTGACATCAACGCACTGCACCGCGTCCAATGGGCCTCCGGAGTGGCCCGCACCGATGACGGCGAACTGGCGGTTCAGGGACTGCGCGTGACGGAGCTGGCCCGCCGATACGGCACCGCCTTGTTCGTGCTGGACGAGGATGACTTCCGGGCCCGGGCCGCCGGCTTCCGTGAGGCCTTCGACGCGGCCTTCGCCGAACTCTGCGGCGGGGTCGACGTCTACTATGCCGGCAAGGCGTTCCTGAGCATCGAGGTGGCCCGCTGGATCACCGAGGAGGGACTGCGTCTGGACACCTGCTCGGGCGGGGAACTGGCGGTGGCCCGACGCGCCGGGGTCCCGGCGGCGAACCTGTCGCTGCACGGGAACAACAAATCGGCGACCGAGATCGACACCGCCCTGGACCTGGGGCTGGGCCGGATCGTGGTGGACAGCCTGGATGAGCTCGACCGCATCATCACCCTCGCCGGCCGCAAGGGCGCCACCGCCAACGTGATGCTCCGGTTGACCCCGGGGGTCCATGCGAGCACCCACGAGTTCATTGCCACCGCCCACGAGGACCAGAAGTTCGGTCTGTCCCTGGTCCCCGACGCGACCGGCAGTTCGCCGGCGGCGGCGGCCGTGGCGGTGGCCCTGGAGGCGCCGGAGGTGAATCTGCTGGGCATCCACGCCCATATCGGCTCGCAGATCTTCGAGGCCGAAGGTTTTGAGATCGCCGCCCGCACCATGCTCGGCTTCCTGGGCGCGATCCGGGACCGGCACGGGGTGGAGCTGCCCGAACTGGATCTGGGCGGCGGATACGGCATCGCCTACACCGAGGCCGACACCCCCCGTGATCCGGCCGAGCTGGCCCGGGCGATGGCCGCCGTCGTGGCCGAGGAAGCCGCCGCCCTGGGGTTGGCGGTCCCGCGGATCTCCATCGAACCCGGACGGGCCATTGCCGGCCCGAGCACCTTCACCCTCTACGAGACCGGGGTCCGCAAGACCGTCCAGGTCGACGACGGGGCCGGTACGCTGCCGCGTCGCTATGTTTCGGTGGACGGCGGGATGAGCGACAACGCCCGGCCGGTGCTCTACGAAGCGGACTACAGTGCCGTGCTCGCCTCGCGTGTGACGGAGGCCGAACCGATTATGTCCCGGGTGGTTGGAAAACACTGTGAAAGTGGTGACATAGTCGTCCGGGATGTTTACCTGCCGGACGACGTCGCGGCGGGCGACCTCCTCGCGGTCCCCGGAACCGGTGCGTATTGCTGGGCTTTGGCCAGCAACTACAACTATCTGGGCCGGCCCGCGGTGATCGCCATCCGCGATGGTGCCGCCCGCGTCATCATCCGCAGGGAAACCGAAGACGATTTGTTGGCCCGTGACATGGGAGCGTAGGTAACACGTGAAGAAACTCAAGGTGGCCCTCCTCGGCTGCGGCAATGTCGGTGCGCAGGTCGCCAGGATCCTGCTGGACGACGCCGAAGTCCTCTCCGAGCGCACCGGGGCGGGACTGGAACTGGCAGGCATCGCCGTGCGCAACACCGGGGCACCGCGCGATGTGGAACTGCCCGCCGGACTGTTCACCACCGATGCCGAGGCACTGGTGGACTCCGCGGATATCGTCATCGAGCTCATGGGCGGCCTGGAACCGGCCGCCTCCCTGATCCGCCGGGCCATCGATGCCGGAGCCACGGTGGTCACCGGGAACAAGGCGCTGCTGGCCAAGGACCTGCCGGGGCTCTCGGCCCGGGCCAACGAGGCCGGAGTCCAACTCTCCTACGAGGCAGCCGTGGCCGGGGCCATCCCGATCCTGCGGCCCATCCGCGATTCCTTGGCGGGTGACCGGATCACCAAGGTCATGGGCATCGTCAACGGCACCACCAACTACATCCTCGACGCCATGGACACCTCCGGCGCGGCCTTCGACGACGCCCTGGCCAAGGCCAAGGAGCTCGGCTACGCCGAAGCCGATCCGACGGCGGACATCGAAGGCCACGACGCCGCCTCGAAGGCGGCGATCCTGGCGACTCTGTCCTTCCACGCGCCCTTCGACCTGGACGATGTGGACTGCGAAGGCATCACCTCCGTCACCGCCGAGGACGTGGCCGCCGCCCGCGAACAGGGAATGGTCATCAAGTTGCTGGCCATCGCCGAACGCCTGGGCAACGGCAGCGGCCCCGAAGGGGTCGGCGTCCGGGTCCACCCGACGCTGATCCCGCGCGTGCACCCGCTGGCCGCGGTGCACGGGGCCTTCAATGCCGTGTTCGTCGAGGCCGACAATGCCGGGGAACTGATGTTCTACGGCCAGGGGGCCGGCGGCCGTCCCACCGCCTCGGCCATCGTCGGTGATGTCGTCTCCGCGGCCCGTCGCGTCGTCCTGGGCGGTCCGGGACGCACCGAGGCCACCGTCGGCCAGATCAAGGCCCTGCCCATCGAAGCGGTACGCACCAGCTACAGCATCGGCCTGCAGGTCAGCGACAAGACCGGCGTCCTGGCCAAGATCGCGAAGATCTTCACCGACCACAAGGTCTCCATCGAAACCATGCGCCAGAGTCCCGAGGACGTCGAAGGGGATGCCCCCGGCTCGGCGTCGCTGCGCTTCGTCACCCACCGCGGCAGCGAAGCAGCCCTGGCCGCGACCGTGGCGGACATCAAGGAACTCAGCGTCGTCACCGCCGTGACGTCCGTACTCCGAGTCGAAGGAAACTAAGTGGCCCACCAGTGGCGCGGAGTCATCCGCGAATACGCATCCCGACTGCCCGTGGACGATTCCACCCGGGTCATCACCCTGGGGGAGGGGGGCACCCCGCTGGTCTTCGCCCCGGCGTTGTCCGAACTCACCGGATCCGAGGTGTACCTGAAGGTCGAGGGGATGAACCCCACCGGCTCCTTCAAGGACCGAGGCATGACCATGGCCATCACCGCGGCGATCGCCTCCGGCGCCGAGGCCGTCGTCTGCGCCTCCACCGGCAACACCTCGGCCTCGGCCGCCGCCTACGCCACCCAGGCGGGCATCAAATGCGCCGTGCTGGTCCCCGACGGCAAGATCGCCATGGGCAAGCTCTCCCAGGCCATCGCCCACGGTGCCGAACTGCTGCAGGTCAACGGCAACTTCGACAACTGCCTGGAGGTGGCCCGGAAGCTGAGCGAGAACTACCCGGTCTTCCTGGTGAACTCGGTGAACCCGGCCCGGATCGAAGGCCAGAAGACCGGGGCCTTCGAGATCGTGGATTTCCTGGGGGACGCCCCGGACTACCACCTGTTGCCGGTGGGCAATGCGGGGAACATCACCGCCTACTGGAAGGGCTACCAGGAGTATTCCGAGCCCTACGAATCCGCCAGTGCCGGCCAGCTGGCCCCCGTGGCCACCAAACGCCCGATCATGTGGGGGTTCCAGGCCGCCGGCTCGGCACCGATCGTCGCCGGCCACCCGATCACCGAACCCGATACGATCGCCACCGCCATCCGGATCGGCAACCCTGCCTCCTGGGCCCAGGCCGAAGCCGCCCGTGATGAATCCGGCGGCATGATCGACGCCGTCAGCGACGAGGAGATCCTCGAGGCCCACCGCTGGCTTTCGGCCAAGGAAGGGGTGTTCGTGGAACCGGCATCCGCTGCGGGGGTCGCCGGACTGCTCAAGCACCATGCCGCCGGGGACGTCCCGGCCGGTAGGAAGATCGTCATCACGGTCACCGGCCACGGGCTCAAGGACCCGCAATGGGCCTTGCGCAACGCGGACGGATCCGACGTCGCCCCCACCAAGGTGGACTTCGACGTCGTGGCAGTGGCCGACGCCCTCGGCCTGGCCTGAAGCATGGGCCGCACGAATCCCGCGGGCATCCCCGTCCCCCAGGCCAGGGTCCACGGCCCGGTCGTGGCCCCCGGCCAACGGGTGACGGTGTCGGTGCCCGGGACCACCGCCAACCTGGGTCCCGGCTATGACTGCCTCGGGCTGGCATTGGGTCTGCGCGACACGTTGACGGTGACCACGACGGCGGAAACCGGGGTCAAGGTCGAGGTCGAGGGGGAGGGTGCCGGCTGCCTGCCCACCGATGCCCACCATCTGGTCGCCCGCACCATCCTTGCCCGGTGGGCCGACGCCGGGGCCGGACCTGCCGGACTGCGGCTGCACGCCCATAATGTGATCCCGCACGGACGGGGGCTGGGTTCCTCGGCGGCGGCGATCGTCTCGGGGCTGGCTGCCGCCGACGCCCTGCTGCCCGAGGCCCTGCGCCGCGAGGTGACCGGCCGCGAACCACTGTTCGCGGCCGCAGCCCGGTTGGAGGGCCACCCCGATAACGTCGCCCCGGCCGTCGAGGGGGCCCTGACGCTGTCGCTGCAGGACGAACACGGGGCCCGCAGCACGGCACTGGAGCTGGACCCGTCGATCGTGCCGGTGGTGGCGATCCCCGATACCGAACTCTCCACCCGGACGGCCCGCTCGCTGCTGCCGGACACCGTGCCGCACGCGGTGGCCGCGGCCAATGGAGCCCATGTGGGTCTGCTGGTCCATGCCCTGGCCGGGCACCCGGAGCTGCTGCTGGCGGCCACCGAGGACCGGCTCCACCAGGACCAGCGGGCCCCGGCGATGCCCGCCTCGGCCGAACTGATCTCCCGGCTGCGGTCCGCGGGGCATGCGGCAGTGGTTTCCGGCGCCGGGCCCACGGTGCTCATCCTGGCCGTCTCGGCCCGGGAAGCCGATGCCGTCGCCGAACTCATCGCCGCCGCGCCGACCGTCACCCGGGATCCCGGATCGAGGGCCGCCGCGGTGACGTGGCGTGTCCTGATGCCCGGGATAGACCTCACGGGTGTTAGAGTGGAGTCGCACTAGCGGTAATACCCCCGGTATTCGCGACGGAGACGTTTGGTCACCATCGGGATCGGGGAACGCACGGATCGTGCACTTCGCGAACTCCACTTATTTGGTTCCCCTGTGTCGACCCGAAGCAGACCGCGTGCGGCTTTCATGCTGGCCGTGCCCCGATTGCCGGGGAACCGGCGGCCACCACACAGGATGAATGCTTCAGGGCAGCATCGGCGTTTGCCGATATGCCCGGCAGCCGGCCCGCATCTGAAGCGGAGTACCGGAAGACAACCCAGCGGATCGTTCCGATATGATCCGCCCGACGAGGGGGAAGGAACCTTCGTGACCGATACCACCAGCCTGACCGCAGGCGTGGAAGAAACGTCGACGGCACCACAGAGCGCAGGACTGGCCGGGCTCAAGCTCGCCCAGCTCCAGGCACTGGCGTCACAACTGGGGATCACCGGCGGATCGCGGATGCGCAAGGGTGATCTCGTCACCGCCATCTCGAACCACCAGCGTGGCGGCTCCGTCGCCGACCGCGACAAGCCAGCCAAGGCCGCAGCAACACAGGCCCCCGCCCAGAAGGCGAAGACCGCCGAGAAGGCGCCGGCCGAGGCCGCCCCGCAGTCCGAGTCCGAGGATCGCCCGGCCCGTGGCCGTGGCCGCAGCCGTCGAGCCAGCAGCGATGGGCAGAGCACCGCTACCGAGTCGACCGACTCGAAGCAGGTCGCCTCCGCTCCCGACGCCGAGGCCGAGACCTCCAACGATTCCGGCTCCAACCAGCGCCGCAGCCGTGGTGCGCGCCGTACCTCCGAGACCACCGAGGGCAACGACGCCAACTCCGGTTCAAGCCAGGACGGTGGCCAGCAGCAGGAGGGCGCCCAGTCCTCCGGCGGCAACGACGACCGCCAGGACCGGGGCAACGACCGTTCGCGCAACCGTCGTTCGCGTAACCGCCGCGACAACAACGAGTCCGGCAACTCCCATGACTCCCGCGATGGAAACCGCGACGAGGGCCAGAAGGGCCAGCAGAACGACTCGGGTCGCAACGACCAGCAGGACAATCAGCGCGATCACGGCAACCGCCGGGACAACCAGCAGGACAACCAGCGCGACCACAGCAACCAGCGTGACAACCAGCGGGAGAACAACCGCCGGGACAACCAGCGGGACAACGACCACCGTCGCGACAACGATTCCAACGACCGCGGTGGACGCAACAACCGCCGCGACCGGAACCGCAATCGCAACGACCGCAACGACCGGAACGACCGGAACAACCGTCGCGGACGCAACCGCAACCAGCCCGAGGTGGACGACACCGAGGTCACCGAGGACGATGTCCTGCTGCCGGTGGCCGGGATCCTGGACGTGCTGGAGAACTACGCCTTCGTGCGCACCTCCGGCTACCTGCCCGGGCCCAGCGACGTCTACGTCTCGCTGAACCAGGTCAAGCGCCACAACCTGCGCAAGGGCGACGCGGTCGTCGGAGCCATCCGGGCCCCCCGCGATGGCGAGAACAACAACTCGGGCAACCAGCGGGCGAAGTTCAATGCCCTGGTGAAGCTGACGAACGTGAACGGCAAGCCGGTCGAGGAGAACAAGGACCGTGTCGAGTTCAACAAGCTCGTCCCGCTCTACCCCTCCGAGCGTCTGCGCATGGAAACCGACGCCAAGCTCGTCGGACCGCGCGTCATCGACCTGGTCGCCCCGATCGGCAAGGGCCAGCGTGGCCTGATCGTCTCGCCGCCGAAGGCCGGCAAGACCCTGATCCTGCAGTCCATCGCCAACGCGATCACGGTGAACAACCCCGAGGTCCACCTCATGATGGTGCTCGTGGACGAGCGTCCCGAAGAAGTCACCGACATGCAGCGCACGGTCAAGGGCGAGGTCGTTGCCTCGACCTTCGACCGTCCCGCCGACGACCACACCACGGTCGCGGAACTGGCCATCGAACGGGCCAAGCGCCTGGTGGAAATGGGCATGGACGTCGTGGTCCTGCTGGACTCGATGACCCGTCTGGGCCGTGCCTACAACCTCAGCGCCCCGGCCTCGGGCCGGATCCTTTCCGGTGGTGTCGACTCGGCGGCCCTGTACCCGCCGAAGCGCTTCTTCGGTGCCGCCCGCAACATCGAGAACGGTGGCTCGCTGACCATCCTGGCCACCGCACTGGTGGAGACCGGCTCCAAGATGGACGAGGTCATCTTCGAGGAGTTCAAGGGCACCGGCAACATGGAGTTGCGCCTGTCCCGCCAGTTGGCGGACAAGCGGATCTTCCCGGCAGTGGATGTGCGCGAATCCAGCACCCGCCGCGAAGAGAACCTGCTTTCTCCCGAAGAGATCAAGATCATGTGGCGTCTGCGCCGGGTGCTCTCCGGGCTGGAGACGCAGCAGGCGTTGGAGGTCCTCACCTCCAAGATCCGCGAAACGCAGTCCAACGCGGAATTCCTGATGCTGGTGTCCAAGACGACCCTCGGGTCCAAGTCCGACTCCTAGCTACCCGTACCGCCCGGATCCGGTCCCGCCCCTGAAGGCGTGGACCGGGCCGGGCGTTATGCGTTAAGGCCGGGAGACGGCCCGTTCGTCCCTAGACTGGTATCCGCGTGGAAACCGCAACCACCCGTGGTGCCGAGAAAGAAGTACAGCCATGTTCGAGTCCATCCAGGGCCTGCTCGACGAGCACGCCGAACTGCAGGCCAGGCTCAGCGACCCCGCCGTCTACCAGGACCAGGCGGTGGCCCGGAAGCTCGGACGCCGCAGTGCCCAGCTCAACGGGATCGTCGAGGCGCATAAGCGCTACGTCCAGATCACCGAGGACCTGGAAGCGGCCCGGGAGATGGCCGAGGAGGACGCAGAGTTCGCCGAAGAGGTCGCCAGCCTGGAGGCCGAACTGCCGGCCGCGGAGGAGAAGCTGCGCCGTCTGCTGATCCCGCGGGACCCCAACGACTCCCGTGATGTGATCCTGGAGGTCAAGGGTGGTGAAGGCGGCGACGAGGCGGCACTGTTCGCCGCGGACCTGCTGCGCATGTACACCCGCTATGCGGAGCACCGGGGGTGGAAGACCGAACTGATCTCCTCCAACGAATCGGATCTCGGTGGCTATAAGGACGCCCAGATGGCCATCAAGGGAAAGTCCAACGATCCTGCTGAAGGCGTCTACGCCCACCTGAAGTTCGAGGGCGGGGTGCACCGCGTGCAACGGGTGCCGGTCACCGAATCCCAGGGGCGGATCCACACCTCGGCCGCGGGCGTGCTGGTGCTGCCCGAGGTCGACGAGCCGGAGGAGGTGGATCTGCACCCCAACGACCTGAAGGTCGACGTGTACCGGTCCTCGGGCCCCGGCGGCCAGAGCGTGAACACCACCGACTCGGCAGTGCGCCTGACGCACCTGCCCACCGGGATCGTGGTGGCCATGCAGAACGAGAAGTCCCAGATCCAGAACCGTGAAGCGGCCATGCGCGTGCTGCGGTCCAGGCTGCTGGCCCATCAGCAGGAGCAGATCGACGCGGAGAACTCCGAGGTCCGCAAGTCCCAGGTGCGCACCATGGACCGGTCCGAGCGCATCCGCACCTACAACTACCCGGAAAACCGGATCGCCGACCACCGCACCGGATATAAGGCCTACAACCTGGACCACGTGATGAACGGGGAACTGGACCCGCTGATCAACTCCTGCATCGAAATGGACGAACAGGACCGCCTGGACGCCATCGGCGACGACCAGAAGTAGGCCCGCGGTGGAACTGGAGCAGGCACTGCGCACGGCGGTGGGAGAACTGCGCGAGGCCGGGGTCTCCTCCCCGCGCGCCGACGCGGAACTGCTGGCCGCGCATCTGCTGTCCGTCTCCCGGGGCCGCGTCCTGGCCCTGGCCCTGGCGGGGGCCCCGGCCCCCGAGGGATTCCAGGAGCTGGTGGCCCGCAGGGCCCAACGGATCCCGCTGCAGCATCTGACCGGGGTGGCCTATTTCCGTCATCTGGAGCTGGCCGTCGGACCCGGGGTGTTCATCCCGCGTCCGGAAACGGAACTGCTGGCCCAACTGGCGATCGACCGGGCCCGGGAGGTCCTGGCCGGGCAGGGCGGCGTACGGGTCGTGGATCTGGGGACCGGTTCCGGGGCCATCGCCGCCGCGGTGGCCAGCGAGGTTCCCGGCGCGGAGGTCTTCGCGGTCGAAATCAGCGAGCAGGCCTACCCGTGGGCGCTGCGCAACACCGCCCCCCACGGCGTCACGTTGGTCGCCGAGGACCTGCGCACCGCTTTGGCCCGGCACCACGGGACCTTCGACCTGGTGGTGTCCAATCCCCCCTACATCCCTCCCGGCGCCATCCCGCGGGACCCTGAAGTCCGCGACCACGATCCGGAGCTGGCGCTCTACGGGGGAGGGCCCGACGGACTGGATCTGCCGCGCGCGGTCATCGCCGCCGGGGTCCGCCTGCTGGCCCCCGGAGGCTATCTGGCCCTGGAACACGCGGAGGTCCAGGCCGGACCGATGCAAGGACTCTTCGCCGAAAGTGGTCGGTGGCAGGGGATCCACGGCCACCGCGACCTCAACGACGCCGACCGGGTGACCGCCGCCTACCTGGCCGAAACCGCCGTCCCCGCCGGATCGACATGGAAGAATGGACCCCGTGACCGAACGCTTTGACTGCACCACCGAACCCACCCGCTCCGAGGCCATCGCCGCCGCCCAGGAGGCCATTACGGCCAAACAGTGCGTCGTGATGCCCACGGACACCGTCTACGGGATCGCCGCCGACGCCTTCTCCGCCCAGGCGGTGGCCACCCTGCTGGCCGCCAAGGGCCGGGGACGGAACATGCCGCCACCGGTGCTCATCGCCCGGGTGGGGACCATGGACGGGCTCGCTGCCGAGATCCCCGACGATGCCCGGCTGCTGGCGAATTTCTTCTGGCCCGGCGCCCTGACGTTGATCCTGCGCAGCCAGCCGAGCTTGTCCTGGGATCTGGGCGACACCCGGGGCACCGTGGCCTTGCGCATCCCCGATGACCGGATCGCCCGGGATCTGCTCAAGGAGACCGGCCCGTTGGCGGTTTCCAGCGCCAACCGTTCCGGCCAGCCGGCCGCGACGACGGCGGCCGAAGCCGAGCAGATGCTGGCCGAATCGGTCGCCGTCTACCTCGACGGCGGGCCACGTCCCGAGCCGCTGGAGGACGCGGAGGCCTCTGCCCTGCCCTCGACCATCGTCGACTGCACCGGCGAGGTCCTGCGCGTGGTGCGCCAGGGCGCCCTGGGCCTGGAGGAACTACGCGAACGCGTCCCGTCGCTGCTCGGTATCGACGAGGCCATGCCCGACGCGGCCAACCCTCAAGCCGAACCCGAAGGTTCTGGTGTAGAACTGAAGGACGACGACGACGCCGAGGCCTCCGGGACGCCGGAATCGGCCCCGGCCGACCCTGGTGTTTCCGACGTCCAGGCCGACGGCCCGCCGCCGACCACCAGCTAGGACCGCGGAACCAACCGCATGCAGGACCCAAGATCCAAGGTGCCACCCACCGTGGCACCTGCCGGGAGACCGGACCATTGACGAGGAGCACAGACCTGAGCGTCGCGAACATATGAGCACCAGGCAAAGCCCCGATCTACCCAAGACCGCCAGCAGCGACCGGATCCTCTGGCTCGGTTCACAATTCCTGCTGGATGCCGTGGCCTGGGTCATCGCGATCATCATCGCCATGATCCTGCGCTACGAAATGACCTTCGACCCGGCCAAGATCGACGGCGTCGCCATCATCGCGGCGGTGGCCATCGTCAGCCAGCTGGTGGTCGGGACCGCCCTGTCGCTCTATCGGGGACGGTACAGCTTCGGGTCCTTCCACGAAGCCAAACTGCTGGTCATCGTCACCGTCACGGTCTCGGTGATCCTGACCATCGTGCTGCTCTTCGCGGGCATCCCGATGCAGATCGCCCGCGGCATCGGCCTGATTGCCTTCCCCTTCGCCTGCATCTTCATGGCGGCGATCCGCTACGTCAAACGCATGCATGTCGAGAGCAAGACCAAACCCGGGGACCACGCCGAACGCACACTGATCTACGGGGCCGGCTTCGTCGGCACCTCCATCGTGACCCGGATGAGCAACGACCGGCTCTCGCCCTGGCAACCGGTGGGACTGATCGACGACGACCCGTCCAAGAAGCATCTGCGCATCTCCTCCGTGCCGGTGCTGGGCCGCCGGGAAGACATCCCCGACGTGGTCCGCCGCACCCGGGCCACCGTGATCCTGCTGGCCATGGCGAACATGGATGCCGTGGCGATCCGGGAGATCAGCGATCTGGGGCACTCACTGGGGCTGAAGGTCCTGGTCGTCCCGCCGCTGCGCGACATGCTCACCGGAGGCCATGAATTCTCCTTCCGCGAAGTCGACATCGAGGATCTGATCGGTCGCCACCCGGTGGATATCCACGTCGACGAGATCGCCGGGTACGTCACGGGCAAACGCGTGCTGGTCACCGGGGCCGGCGGTTCCATCGGCTCCGAACTGTGCCGACAGATCAGCATGTACCAACCGGCCGAACTGATCATGCTCGACCGTGATGAAACCGGGTTGCAGACCACCCAGATCTCCTTGACCGGCCGGGGCCTGCTCAACGGGCAGGATACGGTGCTGGCCGATATCCGCGACGCCGAGACCCTGACCGGGATCTTCGTGGACCGCAAGCCGGAGGTCGTCTTCCACACCGCCGCACTCAAACACGTCTCGTTGTTGGAGCAGTATCCGGAGGAAGCCTGGAAGACCAACGTGCTGGGCAGCCTGAACGTGCTCAACGCGGCCCGGGGGGCCAACGTGGACACCTACGTGAACATCTCCACCGACAAGGCGGCCAACCCCACCACCGCGCTGGGGCACTCCAAACGGGTCGCCGAGAAGCTCACCGCCTGGATGGGCGAGCAGACCGGCTGCAAATACGTCTCGGTCAGGTTCGGCAACGTGCTGGGCAGTCGTGGTTCGGTGCTGCCGCTGTTCACCGATCAGATCCTCAAGGGGGGCCCGGTCACCGTCACCGACCCGGAGGCCACCCGGTTCTTCATGACCATCCCCGAAGCCTGCCAACTGGTCATCCAGGCCGGGGCGATCGGCCGGGGCGGGGAAGTGATGATCCTGGACATGGGCAAGGCGGTACGCATCCTTGACGTCGCCGAGCACATGATCCAGCTCAGCGGCAAGGACGTGGAAATCGAAATCACCGGACTGCGCCCGGGGGAGAAGCTGCACGAGGACCTCATCGGGGAAGGCGAAGGCGATGAACGCCCGCTGCACCCGAAGATCTCCCATGCCCATATCGACGTCCTGGATCCCGCCGTCATGGACCTGGGGGAGTGGAAGCACCGCCAGGGCCTCACCGATGGTCCCGGCCACGACGCCCAGGACGCCGTGTAGTGGCCGGAACCGCCATCGTGGCCATCGCCGTCGCATTCGTCGCCGGTGTCCTGCTGCCTTTCGCCCTCATCCCGCTGCTACAGCGCCTGGGGGTCATCGACGTGCCCAACGACCGCTCCTCGCACACCATCACCGCGGTGCGCGGATTGGGGTTGACCATCACCGTGGCCATCATGGCCGGCTTCGCGATCATCTGGGCCACCGCGGACAACGCCTCGGGGGGCCTGCTTCCCGTGGTGGCCGGGGTCGCCCTGGCCGCGGCCGTCCTGGGCTGGGTCGAGGACTACCGCGGGGTTTCGGTGGGCTGGCGGTTCTCCCTGCAACTGATCATCGGTGCCGTCGGCACCACGGCGATGGTCATCCTCACCGGCAGCTCCTGGTGGTGGATCCTCGTCGGGGCGCTGGCCCTGGGCGCCTACATCAACGTCGCCAACTTCATGGACGGCATCAACGGGATCAGCGGCCTGCACGGGCTGGTGGTCGGTCTCTTCTTCGCCGGGGCCGGGGCGATCGATGACCAGGCCTGGCTCATCGCCCCCTCCCTGGTCGTCGCCGCCGCC
The DNA here is from genome assembly GCF_052379645.1 of Arthrobacter sp. 179. Lineage (NCBI taxonomy): Bacteria > Bacillati > Actinomycetota > Actinomycetes > Micrococcales > Micrococcaceae > Arthrobacter > Arthrobacter sp. 179. The sequence continues at coordinate 30,770 of NZ_JBQSYU010000008.1, forward strand.
TTCGCCTCCTTCCTGCCCTGGAACCTGGGGCGGGGGCACGTCTTCCTCGGGGACGTGGGCAGCTACCTGCTGGGCGGAACGCTGGCGGCACTGGGCGCCGCGGCCTTCCTGAACGGGATGGAAGCCGGCTATCTGCTGGGCCCGGTGGCCATCTACCTGGCGGATACCGGTTACACCCTGCTGGCGCGGATCCGCGGCGGGGAACGGTGGTATGCCGCCCACCGCCAACACGTCTACCAGCGTCTGACCGACGTCGGACTCAGCCACCCCGCCTCGGCGCTGATGGTGGCCGGGGCCACCGCGCTCTGTGCCGGCGGTGCCATGATGGCCGTGCAGTCGGTGGGTTGGGGACAGTACCTCTGGGGCATTTTCATCCTGGCGATCGTGCTGGCCTACCTCTCCAGTCCGGTCTGGATCGGGCGCTTGCGTCGCAGCGTCGCGGCCTAGCGACCCCCGGTTCAGAATACTTTTCTATCTCGTGTAGAATCGGACGAGGTTTCCAGCGGAAACACAAAAAGTTGAACTGCTGCCCCACCCCTTCGCGACGGGTTTCGACCGGTCGGGGGGAGGAGCGACAAGGATGGGATGTACATGCCACAGGCGACTGGCTCGGGCGGCGTCGGCGTCGTCAAGGAGTCGGGGGAGACCGCGTCTCCCTGGCTGGCGATCCTGCGTACCTGTTCGATCGTCACCGGTCTTGCCGCCGTCCTCCTGGCCCTCGTGGCCTGGGTGGTCGCCGGGCCGGCAGCGGCGGGCAGCGCACTGGGATCGGTCGTCGTGGTCATCATCTTCTTCGGCATCAGCCTGGCCATCGGACATCTGGTGGGTCGGCGTAATCCTTCCGCGGCCTTCGGGGCGTTCATGATCGGCTACGTGGTGAAGGTCCTCCTGCTTGGCGGGTTGGCCTTCGGCCTGGGCCTGCCGGCCTGGACGGACGGGACCTGGCTTCTGGTCGGCGTCGTCTCCGCCGTGGTCATCTGGCAGGCAGTGGAGTTGCACGCCTTCTCCAAGCTGCGCCTGCAGTTGTACAACGACCCGATTCCCGCCACGGACGCCGGAGCGGGTGGGGCCTGATGTCCCCACCGAACGGCGACCGCCCCCAGGGCGGAGGGATCTCACCCTTCCGGGAGAACGTCAACTACATCGTTGGCGGGATCATCGCGTGGGGTTTGATAGGGTGGCTGTTGGACTTCTTGTTGCATGCCCGCTGGATCTGGTTGGTAGGTGCCCTTCTTGGAGCCGCCGCTGGATATTACCTGGCAGTCCTCCACAGAAAAGATCGTGCTTCCGGGCCGATTTCTGGTGCGGACGAGTAAGAACCAAAAAACTTCATCCGTTGGGAAACCTGAACGGCTTTCCAACGCTATTGCCCCATGACGGACACAGCAGAGAGGAACCGCGTTGATCGCGCTTGCGCTTCCGGCGGCCCCCGCAGAAGGTGGGTTCAAAGCCCCCGGCCTAGAGGACATGCACCTTCCCGAAATCATCCCGTGGGGAGCCGATTACGGCAGTGGCTTCGGCAAGCAGATGCTGCTGGTCATCCTCTCCGTCGTTCTCATTTCCTGGTTCTTCATGGCTACTTCTCGGCGCGGCAAGATCGTTCCGGGTAAATTCCAGTTCCTCGGTGAGGTCTCGTACAACTTCGTCCGTAACTCGGTCGGCAAGGACATCATCGGCGAAAAGGACTTCAAGCCCTACGTCCCGCTGCTGATGAGCCTGTTCTTCTTCATCTTGGTGAACAACCTCTTCGGTGTCGTGCCGATCTTCCAACTGCCCACCACATCGCATGTGGGCACCGCCTATGCACTGGCCGGCATCGTCTATGTGTACTGGATCTTCCTCGGCTTCAAGAAACACGGGATTGCCTACCTGAAGCTGTCCGTGGTCCCTTCGGGAGTCCCCAAGGCGATCCTGCCGTTGATCATCGTCATCGAGATCATCTCTAACTTCTTCGTCCGCCCGCTGACGCACAGTCTGCGTTTGTTTGCCACCATGCTTTCCGGTCACCTGATCGTGATGCTTGCCGCTGCCGGTACGTCCTTCATGCTCGTGGAGGGCGGTGCCTTCCTCAAGGGTCTGGGCGTGCTGACCTTTGCTGGCGGCGTGGCCATGGGCCTCTTCGAAGTCCTCATCATGGCCCTCCAGGCCTACGTCTTCGTCCTGCTGACAGCCATCTACATTCAAGGCGCGTTGGTCGAAGAACACTAAGAACCATTCCCTCTCGGGGGAACATCCTGTATCCAACACCCTGCCAACCGGCATTCTGAAAGGAACCAAATGGACATCTACGGCAGCCTCAACGCCATCGGCTACGGCCTCTCCGCAATCGGCGGTGCCATCGGCGTGGGCCTCGTCTTCGCCGCGTACATCAATGGCGTCGCACGTCAGCCCGAGGCACAGCGCGTGCTGCAGCCGATCGCCTTCCTCGGCCTGGCGCTGACGGAAGCCCTGGCCATCCTGGGCCTCGTCTTCGCCTTCATCTGGGGCCGCGTCTAAACTTCGGCTCCGTATTCGGAACCGAAGGTTAGAGTCTAAGAAAGACGGGTGAAACATGATCTACGCAGCACTTAGCGCGGCTGAGGGGAAAGTCAACCCCCTCTTCCCCAATGTGTGGGAAATCGCACTGACGCTGGTGACGTTCCTCGTTCTGCTGTACATCGTCAACAAGTTTGCCGTTCCGGCATTCGAGAAGACGTACAAGGAACGCTCAACAGCCATCGAGGGCGGGATTGCTAAGGCAGAAGCCGCACAGGCAGAAGCCAACGCAGCCCTCGAAGAGTACCGGCAGCAGCTGCTGGACGCCCGCACGGAAGCCAATCGCATTCGCGAGGAGGCCCGTGCTGAGGGGTCCAAGATCCTGGCCGACCTGAAGGAGAAGGCGGCGGCCGAGTCCGCACGCATCACCGATCAGGCACAGGTCCAGATCGAAGCTGAACGCCAGGCAGCCGTCGTCTCCCTCCGCGGAGAAGTCGGAACGCTGGCAACCCAGCTGGCCAGCCGCATCGTGGGCGAGTCCCTCGACGACGATGCACGCTCGGCCCGCGTGGTTGACCGCTTCCTGAGCGACCTCGAAAACGAGCAAAGCGCAGGTGCATCGAACTAATGGCAGGTGTATCGAGCCAGTCCCTGGCAGCGGCCCAGTCCGACCTTGAGGCGAAACTGCCCACGGTCGGGCTGCCGCTCGCCGAGGACCTCTTCGGCGTGTTGAGCATTATGGATTCCAATGCCGGCTTGCGCCGTGCCTTGACCGATCCGGCGCGCAGCACCGAGGAAAAGACCGCACTGACGTCCCGGCTACTGCGGGGCAAGGTCTCCGCGGAGGCCGAATCCATCGTGGCCGGCCTCGCCGGTTCCCGGTGGGGCTCGGCACGTGACATCGGAGATGCACTCGAAACGCTGGCCGCCACGGCGGCCATTAGCGTGGCTGAGCGCCAAGCAGAGGGACCAGCCGGTCTCGAAGCCTTGGAGGAAGACCTTTTCGGCTTCATCAGGGTTGTGGGGTCCAGTCATGATCTGCAGCGTGCGCTCGATGACCCGCAGGCCTCGGACGATGCCAAGCGCAAACTTGCGCTAAAGGTGTCCCCGCAGGCCGGCGAGGTCGCACGAGTCCTGATCGCCCAGGCAGTCCAGTCCCCCCGGGGCCTGAAGCCGGCGGCACTCGTGGAGAAGTTCGTGGAGTTGGTGGCCAAGCGCCAGCAGCGGTGGATTGCGCAAGTCAGCGCCACCCGTCCGTTGACTGACGAACAGTTCAACCGACTGCAGGCAGGGCTCAATAAGCTCTACGGACGCGATCTGAAGATCAACGCCGCAGTGGATCCATCACTAGTTGGAGGTATCCGGGTAGTCGTCGGTGACGAGGTTGTTGACGCAACCGCAGCCACCCGGCTCGCGGAACTCCGTCGTCGGTTGGCCGGCTAGCCCTCCCCCAGCGGGAGGGCGGCTTGCCGCCGACACCACAGACTGAAACAAACCCCGGTTTCCACCAGCAACACAGGTCGGAAACCACAATCTAGGAGAGCAGGGACTGCAGATGGCCGATTTGACCATCAACGCCGATGACGTCCGCAACGCCTTGACAGACTTCGCCGCGTCCTATGACCCGGGCAGCGCGGAGCGCGTCGAGGTCGGTCGCGTGACCACGGCTAGTGACGGCATCGCAAAGGTGGAGGGTCTTCCCTCCGTAATGGCCAACGAGCTTCTTCGTTTCGAAGACGGCACGCTGGGTCTGGCACAGAACCTCGACACCCGTGATATCGGCGTCGTCGTCCTGGGTGACTTCGCAGGCATTGAAGAAGGCCAGGAAGTCCACCGCACCGGTGAGATCCTCTCCGTGCCCGTGGGCGATAACTTCTTGGGTCGCGTGGTCGACCCGCTGGGCCAACCCATCGATGACATGGGCGACATCGTCCCCGAGGGCCGCCGCCCGCTGGAGCTTCAGGCTCCCGGTGTGACGCAGCGCCAGTCGGTCGGTGAGCCGATGCAGACGGGCATGAAGGCGATCGACGCCATGATCCCCGTGGGTCGTGGCCAGCGTCAGCTGATCATCGGTGACCGCCAGACGGGCAAGACCGCCCTGGCCGTCGACACGATCATCAACCAGAAGGACAACTGGGCCTCCGGGGATGTCTCCAAGCAGGTGCGCTGCATCTACGTGGCCATCGGCCAGAAGGCCTCCACGATCGCCGCGGTCCGCCAGTCGCTCGAAGAGCACGGCGCCATGGAGTACACCACCATCGTGGCCTCCCCGGCCTCGGACCCCGCAGGCTTCAAGTACCTGGCACCGTACGCCGGCTCGGCCATCGGCCAGCACTGGATGTACGGCGGCAAGCACGTTCTGGTCGTCTTCGATGACCTGTCCAAGCAGGCCGAAGCCTACCGTGCCGTCTCCCTGCTGCTGCGTCGTCCGCCGGGACGCGAGGCCTACCCGGGTGACGTGTTCTACCTGCACTCCCGCCTGCTGGAACGTTGCGCCAAGCTCTCCGACGAGCTCGGCGCCGGCTCGATGACCGGTCTGCCGATCATCGAAACCAAGGCGAACGACGTGTCGGCCTACATCCCGACCAACGTCATCTCCATCACCGACGGACAGATCTTCCTGCAGTCGGACCTCTTCAACGCCAACCAGCGTCCGGCCGTCGACGTGGGCATCTCGGTGTCCCGCGTGGGTGGTTCGGCGCAGACGAAGGCGATGAAGAAGGTCTCCGGCACGCTGAAGCTGGAACTGGCCCAGTACCGGGACATGCAGGCCTTCGCCATGTTCGCCTCGGACCTGGATGCCGCGACCAAGCAGCAGCTGACCCGTGGCGCCCGCCTGATGGAACTGCTCAAGCAGGGCCAGTACGCCCCGTACCCGGTCGCCGAGCAGGTTGCTTCGGTTTGGGCCGGCACGAACGGCCACCTGGACGCCGTCCCGGTCGAGGATGTCCGCCGCTTCGAGAAGGAATTCCTCGAGTACCTGCGCAACCGCACCGACGTGCTGACCACCATCACCCAGACGGGCAAGTTGGAGGACTCCACGTTCGAGGCGCTGAACACCGGCATCGAGGAGTTCAAGAAGGGCTTCTTCGGCGACGGGGAGCAGTTGGTTGGCCCCGGGCACGAGGAGCATGACGCCCTGGGTGAAGAGAACGTCGACCAGGAAAAGATCGTCAAGCAGAAACGCTGACGTTCTCCGTGAGGTGGTGCCGCGACCCGCGGGTCGTGGCACCACCGCCACGGACTAGGAAAGGATAAACATGGGAGCCCAGATTCGGGTCTACCGCCAGAAGATCGCCTCGACCTCGTCGATGGGCAAGATCTTCAAGGCGATGGAACTGATCGCCACTTCCCGCATCGGCAAGGCACGCAGCCGCGTTTCGGCTTCAATGCCATACGCCCGTGCGATCACCCGTGCCGTTTCTGCCGTCGCGTCCCAGTCCGAGGTCGAACACCCGCTGACCACCGAGCCGGAACAAGTCCGCCGCTCGGCCGTGTTGGTGATGACGTCCGATCGCGGCTTGGCCGGTGCCTATTCGGTCAGTGCGATCAAGCAGGCAGAATCGCTCATCGAACTGCTGCACGGTGAAGGCAAGGAAATCAGCACCTACATCGTCGGCCGCAAGGCCCAGGCGTACTTCGACTTCCGCAACCGCGACTATGCGCGGGTGTGGACCGGGGACACCGACGCTCCGAAGTTCGAAACGGCCCAGGAGATCGGCGAGGCGCTGCTGGAGGCCTTCAACACCCCGTACGAGGAAGGCGGTGTGGAGGAGATCCACGTCGTCTTCACGCAGTTCAAGTCCATGGTCCTCCAGGAGCCGACGGTCATCCGTCTACTGCCCCTGGAAGTCGTGGAGGAGGAAGTGCAACGCGAGAGCGATCTGCTGCCGCTGTACGAGTACGAACCGGAACCGGAACAGGTTCTGGACGCACTCCTGCCGCGCTACATCGAATCCCGCATCTTTGCAGCCATGCTGCAGGCGGCCGCATCGGAACTGGCTGCCCGCCAGCGCGCGATGAAGGCAGCCGGGGACAACGCCAACGAGTTGATCAAGAAGTACACGCGACTTCGGAACAACGCCCGTCAGGCGGAGATCACCCAGGAACTGTCGGAAATCGTGGCAGGTGCCGACGCGCTCAGCGCGTAGCAGCCGGCCGATCACCATTTACCCCCACGCTCTAGAGATACAAGCGAAGTGAGAGAGATGACTGCCCAACTAAACGAGCAGGGAACCGCCGCCGCAGCCCCGGGAGCAACCGGGCGCATCGCGCGCGTCACTGGCCCGGTCGTCGACGTCGAATTCCCGGCCGATGCCCTTCCCGCCCTGTACAACGCCCTGACCGCAGATATCACGCTTAACGGCGAGACCCACACGGTCACCTTCGAAACCAGCCAGTACCTTGGCGACGACCTGGTCCGCGCGATCTCGCTGCAGGCCACCGACGGGCTCGTCCGCGGCGCCGTCGTCCAGGACACCGGCTCCTCGATCTCCGTGCCCGTCGGCGACGTCGTCAAGGGACACATCTTCAACGTGCTCGGCGAACCGCTCGACGTTCCGGCCTCCGATCTGGAGATCACCGAACGCTGGCCCATCCACCGCGAGGCCCCGGCCTTCGCGACACTGGAAGCCTCCACGGAGATCCTCGAGACCGGCATCAAGTCCATTGACTTGCTCACCCCCTACATCCAGGGCGGCAAGATCGGTCTGTTCGGTGGTGCCGGTGTCGGCAAGACCGTGCTGATCCAGGAAATGATCACCCGTGTGGCCCGCAACTTCGGCGGTACCTCGGTCTTCGCCGGTGTCGGCGAGCGGACCCGTGAGGGCAACGACCTCTGGGTTGAAATGGAAGAATCAGGGGTCCTGAAGGATACCGCCCTGGTCTTCGGCCAGATGGACGAGCCGCCGGGAACCCGGCTGCGCGTGGCGCTGTCGGCCCTGACCATGGCGGAGTACTTCCGCGATGTGCAGAACCAGGACGTGCTGCTGTTCATCGACAACATCTACCGCTTCACGCAGGCAGGTTCCGAGGTGTCGACCCTGCTGGGCCGCATGCCCTCGGCCGTGGGCTACCAGCCCAACCTGGCGGATGAGATGGGTACCCTCCAGGAGCGCATCACCTCCACGAAGGGCCACTCCATCACCTCGATGCAGGCCATCTACGTCCCCGCGGACGACTACACCGACCCGGCGCCGGCCACGACGTTCGCGCACTTGGATGCGACCACGGAACTCTCCCGTGAAATCGCCTCCCGTGGCCTGTACCCGGCCATCGACCCGCTGACCTCCACGTCCCGCATCCTGGACCCGCAGTATGTGGGCCAGGAGCACTACGACACGGCCGTGCGGGTCAAGTCGATCCTGCAGAAGAACAAGGAACTCCAGGACATCATCGCGATCCTGGGTGTCGACGAGCTCTCCGAGGAAGACAAGATCGTCGTCTCCCGGGCCCGTCGCATCCAGCAGTTCCTGTCGCAGAACACCTACACCGCCAAGCAGTTCACCGGTGTCGACGGCTCGACCGTGTCCATCAAGGACACCATCGAGGGCTTCAAGGCCATCTGCGACGGCGACCTGGACCACATTGCCGAACAGGCGTTCTTCAACATCGGCGGTCTGGACGACGTCGAGCGCCAGTGGGCCGAGATCCAGGGCAAGAGCAAGTAGCCATGGCCGAACTCGAAGTCGAAATCGTTGCCGCGGACCACTTCGTGTGGTCCGGGGCAGCGGAACTGGTCAAGGCCCGCACCAGCGATGGCGAGATCGGCGTCATGCCCGGGCACAGCCCGGTCCTGGCGGTTCTCGCAGCCGGTGAGTTGGCCATCGTGCCCTCCAATGGCGAGCGGTTCACGGTCCAGGCCGACGGCGGTTTCTTCTCGGTCGACCATGACCGGGTTGTCATCGTGGCTGACAATGCGCAGCTCGACGATGCCGTCGCGGTAGGAAACCGATAGTCCGCCCTTGAACGACATCGGCATTCCCGTCATCATCCTGGCTGCGGCCCTGCTCCTGCTGTTGATGATGTTGGGTGCCATGGGGGTGCGTCGCCATCAGTTGCGGCGCGCCCTGGGGACTTTCGACGCCTCCATCTCCACGACCTCCGGGAAGTGGATGATGGGGGTTTGTCGTTATACGGGGACCGACCTGGAATTCCTCCGGTTGTTCTCGGTGACCCCGGTGCCCCTGCACCGCTACGCCAGGACGTCGCTGGAACTGATCGGGTGGCGGGAGTCCGAAGGTGAGGAACGCATCAGGGTCCAGCCCGGCGCCGTCGTCGTGGATCTGGTTGCCGGGGGGATCCCGATCCTGTTGGCGATGGATTACGGCTCCTATACGGGCCTGCGCAGTTGGATCGAAGCCGGCCCGGTGGCCGGGGTCGGGACGTGGCGCTGAAGCGACCACCCCTGGACATGGCCATGGCGCGCACCCCCTGGATGAGGGGATGCGCGCCATGGCTTTTTTCGTGGACTCCCGGCGGTGCGGCCGGAGGGCCCTCTAGATTCCGGTGACTCCCGTGGCCTGGGGGCCCTTGGCTCCCTGACCGATCTCGAACTCGACCCGCTGGTTTTCCTCCAGCGTGCGGAAGCCGTTGCTCTGGATTTCCGAGTAGTGGACGAACACATCGCCGTCAGCCTCGTCCGGCGTGATGAAGCCGAAGCCCTTTTCAGCGTTGAACCACTTCACGGTGCCCTGCGCCATGTATATCTCCTCATTGATGTGAAACTAACCGCACACGGCGTCTTGCCGCGTCCGGACGGTACCGAAGTGGGAAGATGCCGACGTGGCCGGCGGTACTTCACACCCGCAACCTGCTTTGCGGGCATGTACATGACCAACACAAAGACTGAGTTGATCATCACACATCAATGTGGCGTATTCAACGGTAAAAGCCCATGTGGCGGGTGATTACCCGTGATGGGGCGCCAGCTCGACCCCGTCGCGGTAGACGCGGAGGAGCCTGAAGTGCCGGTCGACGATGACGGCGTCGGCGCTGAAACCGATGCCCAGGGCACCGACCTCGTCGGTCAGGCCCACCAGTTCGGCGGGGACCGAGGAGGCCGAAAGCACTGCCTGCTCCAACGGAACCCCCGCCTCGACGGTGCTGCGGACCACGTCCAACATGGTGGCGGTGCCTCCGGCCAGCGAGTTGCCCTCGGCCAGCCGGGCCGCCCCATCGGCGACCACCACGTCCTGCGGGCCCAGGGTGTACTGCCCGTCGGGCAAACCGGTGGCGGCCATGGAGTCGGTGACCAGCACGATGGATTCGGCGCCGAGCAGGACGAACATCGCCCGGACGATCGCCGGATCCAGATGCACTCCGTCGGCGATCAGCTCCACCACGACCTTGCCGGCCGCGGCGGCCTCGAGGCAGGCGGCCACCGGACCGGGGGAGCGGTGGTGCATCGGGGGCATGCCGTTGAACAGGTGCGTCACGGTGGCGCGTTCGGTATAGCCGTCGAAGCCTGCCGAGGAGAGTTCCTCCACGGCCACATCGAGCGAGGCGGTGACGGTGGGCGCATCGGCGTTGGTGTGTCCCAGCGAGGGCAGGACCCCGTGGGAGACCAGTTGCTCCACCAGGGGATCGGAACCGGCCAGCTCGGGGGCGTAGGTCATGGTGCGCAGCTGGCCGCGGGCCGCGGCGACCAGTTCGTCCACGAAGGCCGGGTCGGGGGCCGAGAGCAGGGACGGGTCCTGGGCGCCGCAGCGCACCGTGGACAGGAACGGGCCCTCGGAATGGATGCCGGCGATGAGCTCACGTTCGGCGAAATCGGCCAGCACGGAGGCGGCGGAGAGCAGATCGGCGCGGGTGGCGGTGACCAGCGAGGCGAGCAGCGTCGTCGTCCCGGCGGCATGGAGGAACTCGATGGAACGGGCCGCGGCCTCGGCGTCCCCGCTGGGGAAGTCCCCTCCGGCGGCTCCATGGCAGTGCACATCGACCAATCCGGGCATGATGGTCGCCCCCGCCGGCAGCTGCACGTCGGGATGGGAGGCGGACTGCGGCCACCGGGAGAATTCCTCGGGGGTGCCGACGAAGACGATGCGATCGGCTTCGAAGGCGATCACGGCGTCATCGAGGATGGCGCCTCCGGTGACGGCACGGCCGCGCAGGGACAGCCGGGTGGGTTCTTCGGTGGATGTCATGACCCCAGCATAGTTTCTGCCCGGCGGGCGACCTAGAAGGGTTTCCCGGGTGAAGCGGCGGGCCGGGGACCAGCGGGTCAGAACAGGCGGGAGGCGCTGTCGTCGACCCCGCGCATGGCGTCGTAATCCAGGGTCAGGCATTCGATGCCGCGATCGGTGGCCAGGGTGCGTGCCTGGGGTTTGATCTGCTGGGCAGCGAAGACCCCCCGGACCGGGGCCAGCAGCGGATCGCGGTTCATCAGCTCCAGATAGCGGGTGAGCTGCTCGACGCCATCGATATCGCCGCGGCGTTTGAGCTCGATCGCCACGGTGGAGCCCTCGGCGTCCCGGGCCAGGATGTCCACCGGCCCGATCGCCGTCATGTATTCGCGGCGCACGAGCTTGAAGCCCTCGCCCAGGGTATGGATCTGCTCGGCCAGCAGGCGCTGCAGATCTGCTTCGACCCCGTCCTTGATCAGCCCGGGATCGGTCCCGAGCTCATGGCTGGAATCGTGCAGGACCTCATGGATCCTGATGACCAGGTGGTCATCGACCTTGGAGTGCTGGACGCGCCAGGTCTCCACGACGCCCTCGGCTGCGGCATCCTCATCGGCCGGGGCGATGTGCATGGTCGCCGGCGGGCTCATCCAGTTCAGCGGCTTATATGAACCGCCGTCCGAATGGATGAGGACGGAGCCGTCGGCCTTGACCATGAGCAGGCGGGTCGCCAACGGCAGATGGGCACGCAGACGGCCCAGGTAATCGACTGAGCAACGAGCTATCACTAAACGCACATCCAGCACTCTACCGTCCGTTCCCCCCGGTGGGCATTCCCGCTGCGCCGATGGAAAGCGATACGATCGCGAACATGCCCCGCTCCAACCGCCCGCGTCGCCCGCAGCGCCAGGCCCGCCCCAATAAGTGGGCGCAGGCCGAACGACGCCGCAGCGAGGACGACGGCGGGTTCAGGGGCCCGGGGCTGTCGATCCCCTCGGTGCAGAGCGCACCGGACGGCCAATGGCATGTCCGGCGGATCTCTGCGGCCCGGGCCGGGAAGAACTACACCTGCCCGGGATGCCATCGCACGATCGATCCGGGCGTCGAGCATATCGTCGCGTGGCGGGCGGACCATTGGAGCGGCGAGGAGGCCTCCGCCGCCTCCCGGCGGCACTGGCATCTCAAATGCTGGAACGGCCGCAGCTTCCGCTACTGATCCGGCCCGGGAACCGGACCGCCCCGGGACGGGGTCCTAGCGCCGTTCCTGCCGGGCCATGAATACCTCGCGGATCAGCAGCATCGTGGAGGCCGCCAGCGGGATGGCCATCAGGGCACCGACGATGCCCATGAGCGTCCCGCCGGCGATCACGGCGATCACGGCCACGGCCCCGGGAACCGCAACGGTGCGTTGCATCACCCGCGGCGAGATGAAATAGGCCTCGAACTGCAGGTAGCCGAAGTAGAAGATCGCATAGACCACCGCGGTCTCCCAGCCGACCGTCAGGGCGATCAGCGAGACCAGGATCCCGGCGATGACCGCCCCGACCAGCGGGATGAATGCCAGGACGACGACGACCAGGGCCAGCAGCAGGGAATAGGGGACCCCGACGATCGTCATGATGATGAAGGCATACAGGGCGTTGAGCAGGGCGACGATGGCCTGGCCCATCACGTAGTTGCCCACGCTGTTGGAGATCTGCTCGGACAGCGTCTCCACGCGCTGGCGCTTGGACCGCGGGACCAAGCGGTAGGCCCAGGATTTCAACCCGGGCAACGCCGCCAGGATGTAGATGGCCAGCACCAGGACGATGAGTGTGCCGAACAGACCCTGGGCCACGACCCCGCCGACCCCGATCACCCCGCCGAAGACCCCACCGAGGGCGTCGGTGTTCTGGAAGAACTTATCGACTTCCTGAGTGATGCGTTCGCGGACCTGGAACTGCTCGTCGATGGTGGTGAAGAAATCCGAGTTCAGGAAGCTGTCGACGATGTCCGGGGCCTTCTCCACGAAGGCGGTGGTCTGCTTGACGATGGTCGGGATGAGGATGCCCACCGCACCGCCGAAGATGACGGCCAACAACAGCATCGCCGCCAGCACGCCCACCGGGCGGGGGACCCGGTGGCGTTCCAGATACCTGACGATCGGATCCAGCCCCAGGGCGATGAACAAGGCAATGGCGATCCAGACCAGCAGGGAGCCGACATTGGTCAGGATGAAATACAGTAGCAGCGCCAGCCCGACGCCGACGCTGAACATGAACCCGGTGAAGACCGGATGGTGTCCGCCCGGGACGTTGAGGAGCGGTTCGGCCTCGGGGTCGGCGGCGGGGCGCGCGGCCGGCGGGCGGGTGATTCCGGTGGCGTGCAGGAACCGGCCCAACAACGTCGGCTTCCCCGCCGGCGGGGCCCCGGTTGCCGGCTCCGCCGGGCGCGGGGAAGCCGGGACGTCGGCACTCGCGGCTTCGAAGGCACCGCGGTCGGTGCCGGGGAGTTGTTCGCCGTCGTCCGGGGTGGCATTGCTCTCTTTCATCACGAGCCCGAGCCTACCTTTCCGGCGTCATGCGGCGGGTGTTCGGCCGTCCGGATCCACCACATCACGTGCTCCGCGACACAGCCGGGAACCGCCGGGGTAACCGATTCGTTATCATTGCAGTGTGGCCGGTCTGCAACTGTGCCCGACCACGACCGAGGCCGATCATCGACCCCCATTTTGTTAGGTGTAATTACGTGCGAATCTTCATTGCTGCGATCTCCATTTTGCTGGGCGCCCTGGCCCTGGTGGTGGGGATCGGGCAGCGGACCTTCTGGGCGCCGCCCGAGACCGTGACGGCGACCGTGCAGACCGAGCTGAAGGACGCCCCGCTGACCGTGGTCGAGCCCGGCGTCGCGGAGATCGAGGACCGGCCCGTCGATGTCACCGTCGAAGCCGATGGCGAATTCACCGCCGCTCTCGGACGCAGTTCCGACGTCGACGCCTGGGTCGGCAAGGCCGCCCACAACACGATTTCGGGGATCGATGACGAAGCAATGACGCTGACGGCCGAGCACTCGAAGGGCGAGGCCAAGGTCCCGAACCCCAAGAACTCCGATCTCTGGGTTGCCTCCGAATCAGCCGATTCACATATGGTCCACCGCTGGACCGCACCCGACGAGGGCGACTGGTCGCTGCTGCTGGCCACCGATGGGACGAAGGCCGCACCCACCGACATCACCGTTTCCTGGGAGAACGACGCCACCGCACCGTTCTCCATCCCGCTGATCATCGTGGGATCACTGCTGATCCTCTTCGGTCTGGCCTCCGTCCTGGTTGGACGCGGCGGACGAGGCAAGGGCCCGGAGGCCTCGGCACCGACCGGTGGCGGGTCAACGACCCCGGCCGCCGGCTCCGGAAGCGGCGCCTCGACGCTCCAGCGCACCGCGACGGTCGTCGCCGCGGCCGCCCTGGTCCTGGTGCCGGCCCTGCCCGCCTCCGCTGCCACCGGATCCGCCACCGCATCCCCTTCGGCATCCAGCACGGAGCAGGACCAGGACGGCGATGATGTCCATGCCGTGCTGCAGGAGGACCAGTTGGACCGGATCCTGGAATCCGTGGCGGATACCGTCTCCAGCGGCGACAAGGCCCAGGATGCCAAGAAGCTCAAGTCCCGGGTCGGTGGGGACGCCCTGTCCCTGCGCAAGACAAATTATTCGCAGCGCAACGACGGATTGAAGATCCCCGCCCCCGGGACCGTGGCTGCCGCGCCGGTCCGTTCGGCAGCAGTGACCACCACCACGAAATGGCCGCGGACCTCGATGATCGTCACGCAGGCCAAGGACGCGAAGATCCCCCGGGTGCTGGTGCTCAAGCAGGAGGACCCCCGCGCGAACTACAAACTCATCAACGAGGTCTCCATGCTCCCCGGATCGGAGTTCCCCGGGCTGGCCGTGGGGGACACCTCGGTGCGGACCCTGGATAACAAGGACGATTCGGTGAAGACCGCTCCGGCCACGGCCGCCAAGGACCTGGCGGCCTACCTCAGCGATTCCAAGTCCAAGAAGAAGGGGCAGTTCGCCGAAAGCGCCTTCATCTCGGCCACCCATGAGGGACAGGCCAAGGAGATCAAGGACAATAAGAACGCCAAGATCAAGTATGAGCACAAGGTCGATCAGAAATCCCTCGAAGTGCTCTCCACCCCCAATGGCGGGGCCCTGGTCAGCGGGCTGTTGAACAGCACCATGACGGCCACCCCGAAGGAAGAGGGCGGCACGGTGAAGCTCGATGACGCCAGCGCCAAGCTCGCCGACGCCAAGAGCACCAAGAAGGGTGTGGTCACCAAATCGGCCGAACCCGTCGTCTTTTACATCCCCGGCGCCGACAGCAAGGACAAGATCCGCCTGATTGCGGGGGAGATCGTCCTGCAGTCCGCCAAAGTGAAGTAGTCCTCGGGGACCACGCCCATCCATTGGGCACCCACCCGAGGCAGACCATAAGGTAGGGGCATGAGCAATACCGAACCAGCAGCAGCTTCCAGCCGTGGCGCCGTCGATCTGTCAGGACTCGGCGCCCAGGACCCGCAGGCCGCGTCCGCCCCGGGGCCGGCCCAGATGCCGGCCCCGCCGGCCGGGCCATCACCGGCGGCCACCGAGGGGGCGACGTGGACCGCGGCGGTGAACCAGCAGGAGTTCACCCAGCTGGTCCAGGTCTCCAACACGGCACCGGTCGTGGTCTCGTTGGGCACCGGGTCCTCCGCGGCCTCGGTGCAGTTGGATGAAAAACTCCGCAGGATCATCGACGGCCATGCCGGACGCCTCGTCCTGGCGTTGGTCGATACCGACCGCGAACCGGCGATCGCCCAGGCCTTCAGGGTCCAGCAGGTCCCCTCCGTGGTGGCCCTGCTCAATGGACAGCCCGTCCCCATGTTCCAAGGCGATGCGGCCCCCGAGCAGATCGCGTCGCTGCTGGAGGAGCTCCTCCAGCTCGGGGTCCAGCACGGGGTGACCGGGACCGTGCCGCCTTTCGGGGCCCCGGAGGCCGAGCAGCCGGTCCCGCCGCTGCACCAGGAGGCGATGGACGCCATCGACGCCGGCGATTATGCCGGGGCCGTGACCGCCTACCGCAAGGCCCTGGCCGAGAAACCCAACGACGACGAGGCCCAGACCGGGCTACAGCATGTAGAGCTGCTCCAGCGCACGGCGTTCTCCGACCTGGATTCGGCCCGCAAGGCGGCCGCCGATCATCCCGACGGCATCGACGAACAGCTCGCCGTGGCCGACCTGGATGTCCTCGGCGGCCATGTCGAGGATGCCTTCGCCCGGCTCGTATCGCTGGTGGGGCGCACTGCCGCGGAAGACCGCGAACGCGTCAGGGCCCGGCTGGTCTCGCTCTATGCCGTCGTCGGGGCCCAGGACGAACGCGTCGTGAAGTCACGGCAGAAACTGGCGCGCGTCCTGTTCTAACCGGCTTGGTCCGCCCCCGGGCCGGGGCAAGCGTGCCTCCCCCTGAAGGCTGAGAAGCGGATTCAGCCATGAGGATGATGCCTTTGGCCCGGGCCCACTGTTAGGTTCGGAGCATGAACACCGAACTCCATCAGTCGACGGCCCCTGCCATCAGCTTGCGTGGCCTGGGCAAGCGCTATGGCCAGAAGATCGCCGTGAACGGGATCAGCCTCGACGTGCCCTCCGGCTCCTTCTACGGACTCGTCGGGCCTAACGGCGCCGGGAAGACGACCGCGCTCTCCATGGCCACCGGCATGCTGCGCCCCGATGCAGGACAAGCATGGGTCCACGGGGTGGACGTCTGGAAAGATACGCGCCGCGCCAAATCACTGCTCGGTGTTCTGGCGGACGGGGTGCGGCTCTTTGACCGGCTCAGCGGGCGCCAGCTGGTGACCTATGCCGGTCTGCTCCGCGGTATGGATGCTGCCACGGTGGACGAACGAACCGATGACTTATTGCGGGTCTTGGACCTGTCCGACGCCGGCGGAAAACTTGTGGTGGACTACTCGGCGGGCATGACCAAAAAGATTGCCCTTGCCACCGCGCTGATTCATTCACCGCGAGTGCTGGTCCTTGACGAACCCTTTGAAGCCGTCGACCCGGTATCGGCGGCAAATATTCGGGACATCCTCGCCGACTATGTCGGGCACGGAGGGACCGTCGTGGTCTCCAGCCATGTGATGGACCTGGTCCAGCGCATGTGCTCCCATGTCGCGATCATCTCCGATGGCAACTTGCTCGCCGCAGGAACCGTGGACGAGGTCCGCGGCGAGGGAAGCCTCGAGGACACTTTCGTGAACATGGTCGGTGGCCGGGCCGAAGGAGGTGGGCTCTCGTGGTTGCACACCTCCTGAAACTGAAGTTGGCGCTGCTGCGCAACGGTTTCAAACGCAGCCCGTGGCAACTCGTGGGCGTCATCATCGGGGGGATCTACGGCCTCGGGCTGGCGGTGCTGCTCTTCGTGGGGATGTTCGCCCTGGGCGACCAGCCCGCCGAACTGATCACCACCGTCGTGGTGCTGGCCGTCTCGTTGATCACCCTGGGGTGGGCGGTCATCCCGGTACTGCTCTCGGGAGTCGACCTGACGCTTGATCCCTCACGGTTCTCGGTCTACCCCATCCCGCCGCGGCAACTGGTGATCGGCCTGCTGCTGAGCGGTTTCATCGGGGTCCCCGGCCTGGTGATGCTGCTGCTCTTCGCCGGTCAGGGGCTGGCCTGGCGGGCCAATGCAGGACTGGCCCTGGTCGGCATCCTCTGCGGCGTCCTGGCGGCGCTGAATGCGCTGGCCCTCTCCCGGCTGGCCGTCACCGCCGCCACGGCGCTGACGTCCAACCGGCGATTCCGCGAGCTGGGAATGATCCTGCTGTTCGTGCCGCTGATCATGCTCGGGCCCATCCTCCAGACGGCGACCGAGGGGCTCGAGGCGGGACTGGGCTGGCTGCCCGACATCTCAGCGGTGCTGGCCTGGACGCCGTTGGGTTCCTTCGCCGCCGTCCCGGGGGACGTGGCCGTTGGGGCCTGGGGGCTGGCGGCCGCCAGGCTGGTGCTCTCGCTGGTCTATCTGGTGGTGATCATCCTGGCCTGGAAATCAGTACTCTTCCGGGCCCTGGAAACCCCGCCGCAACAATCGGGCGGGAGCCGCGCCGTCTCCGGGCTCGGTGTCGCCTTCCGGCTGTTCCCGGCCACCCCGTGGGGTGCCGTGGCCTCACGGTGCCTGACCTACTGGATGAAGGACCCCCGCTATGCGATGAGCATCATCTTCGTTCCGCTGGTCCCGTTGCTGATCTGGTTCTGGTCCTCCCAGGGCGGCGACTACACCGCCATGCTTTATCTGGCACCGATCATCGCCGTGCTGTTGGCCTTCAGCATTTCGGCGGATATCTCCTATGACAACACCGCGTTCTCACTGCATGTGCTCACCGGACTGCGCGGATTCGACGATCGGCTGGGACGGGTGGCCGCCTCGGCGGTCTTCGCCGTGCCGACCGTGCTGCTCGCGGCGATCCTGCCGGCGGCGCTGCTGGGGGAAACGGAACTGCTGCCCGCCATCCTCGGGCTCTCGCTCGGGGCCCTGGGAACCGGCTGGGCGGTCTCGAGCATCGCCTCCGCCCGCTACACCTATGCGGTCCCGCTGCCCGGGGACAACCCGATGAAGACGCCCCCGGGCACCGGGGCCCGCATGGCCGTCACCCAGCTGGCGACGTTCGGGTCCACGATCGTGCTGATGCTGCCCGAAATCATTCTGCATATCGTCTTCCTGGTCACCGGGCAGGAGCTCTACGCCTGGCTCGTGCTGGTCACCGGCGTCGTTTTCGGGGCCCTGATGCTGATGGGGGGACTACGGATCGGTGGACGCTGGTTCGATTCCAGGACCCCGGAACTGATGCAGGCGACCGTACTGAACCGTTAGGCCCGCAAGGAGTTGGTAGACTGGGGGCATGACGATGCCTGCAGACCCGTTTGAAAACGACCCCAACGACCCGGGCCAGGGCGGCGGCACCGCGACCATCGAGCGCGAAGAGCTGCGTGAGCACCTCGAGCCCGGTGACAGCGAGCGTTTCGCGCACTATGTGCGGAAGGAAAAGATCATGGAGTCGGCGCTGACCGGCGAACCGGTGATCGCCCTGTGTGGCAAGGTCTGGGTCCCGGGACGGGACCCGAATAAGTTTCCGGTCTGCCCGGAGTGCAAGGAAGTCTACGAAGGCATCCGTGCCCCGAAGGACGGCGGCGGCAAGGACGACAAGAAGTAGTCCTTCGCCGCGTGAAGCCCGCGCCTGCCCTCGGCAGGTGACGGCAAGGCATGGTGACGCACCGATCAGGTGGGCTCCCGTGTCGGTGGGACGGCCCGGGAGCCGCCCGCCATAAGATGGTTTTTTCTTTTCGGCCGATCGCGGCCGATTTCACCTGCCACCGAGCACTTGAGGAGGTTGGCCGTGGGCGATGCCCTGTTCAGTCTGGGCGAGTCCATGCCACCGGCGTATCCGGAGCGGGCGGCATGGGGAACGGCCACGAAGCTGCGCCAATGGCAGGCCGAAGCGCTGGAGAAGTACTTCGCCACCACGAGCAAGGACTTCCTCGCCGTCGCCACCCCCGGGGCCGGCAAGACGACCTTCGCCCTGCGTGTGGCGGCGATGCTGGTCGAAGCCGGAACGATCAACCGGATCACGGTCGTCGCCCCGACCGAGCACCTCAAGAGCCAGTGGGCCGATGCCGCCGCCCGGATCGGGCTGGCCCTGGACCCGAACTTCAAGAATGCCGACGGCCGGCATGGCGCCGACTTCATCGGGGTGGTCGTCACCTACGCCCAGGTGGCCAGCAAGCCGCTGCTGCATAGGGCCAAGACCGAGGCGGCCCGCACCCTGGTGATCCTCGACGAAATCCACCACGGCGGCGACGCCCTGAGCTGGGGCGACGGCATCCGTGAGGCCTTTGAACCGGCGGCCCGCCGGCTGGCGTTGACCGGAACCCCCTTCCGCTCCGATACGGCGGCCATCCCCTTCGTCGAGTACATCGAGGACGCCGAGGGCATCCGCCGCTCCAAGGCCGACTACACCTACGGGTACGGCGACGCGCTGAAGGACCACGTGGTTCGACCGGTCATCTTCATGGCCTATTCCGGCCAGATGCGTTGGCGCACCTCGGCGGGGGAGGAAATGGAGGCCCAGCTGGGGGAGGGGTTCACCAAGGACGTCACCGCGCACGCCTGGCGGACGGCACTGAACCCCGAAGGCGAATGGATCCCCTCGGTCCTCGCCGCAGCCGACCGCCGGCTGACCGAAGTACGCCATACCGTCCCCGACGCCGGCGGACTGGTCATCGCCACCGACCACGCCGATGCCAAGGCCTATGCCGCGCAGCTGAAGAAGATCACCGGGGAAAAGGTCACCACGATCCTCTCCGATGACGCGAAGGCCTCCGCCAAGATCGAGGACTTCACCGAAAGCAACGACCGGTGGATGGTCGCGGTGCGCATGGTCTCCGAGGGCGTCGACGTCCCGCGGCTGGCCGTGGGGGTCTACGCCACCTCCACCTCGACCCCGCTGTTCTTCGCCCAGGCGGTGGGACGTTATGTCCGTTCGCGCAAGCGCGGGGAAGTGGCCTCGATGTTCCTGCCGTCCGTTCCGATCCTGATGGCGCTGGCCAACCAGATGGAGCTCGAACGGGACCACGCCCTGGACCGACCCGAAAAGCATGTGGATGACCCGGACTTCATTCCCGAGGACGACCTCATGGACGAGGCCAACCGCGAGGAAAAAGCCTCCGATGAACTGAATAAACAGAAGTTCGAGGCACTGGACTCCCATGCCTCCTTCGATCGTGTCCTCTACGACGGAGGCGAATTCGGGACCGGGGCCATGCTCGGCTCCGAGGACGAACAGGACTTCCTGGGGATCCCCGGGCTGCTGGACGCCGAACAGGTCGGGGCGCTGTTGCGCCAACGCCAGCAGGAACAAGTGACCCGGCGCGGTCGCAAACAAGGGGCGCCCGCCGCCCCGGTCGAGGATCCCTCGGTCACCGACCACCGTCGACTGACCGAACTGCGCAGCCAGCTCTCCAAGAACGTCTCCGCGTGGGCGGCCCGCACCGGAACACCCCACGGGGTGGTCCACAACAAGCTGCGGGAAGTGTGTGGCGGGCCGGCAGTGGCCCAAGCCAACGCGGACCAGCTCAACCGTCGGCTGGATAAGTTGCAGGGCTGGTTCGTCGGCAAACGCTGAGAGACACGCAAGGTTCCACGGGCGCTTTGGTCAGGAGAAAAACTTCGATGTCTGAAGGTCCTCGTCTGGTCCCTGCCAGCTACGTTGTTTTTCGTCGTGCCGATCAGGTCTTGCTGCAGTTGCGGCAAGGTACCGGATACATGGACGGATGCTGGGCCGCCGCTGCTGCCGGTCATGTCGAAGCGGGGGAATCCGCCGTCCAGGCGGCAGTGCGCGAAGCCCGCGAGGAACTGGGGGTCTCCCTCGACTCCGGGCAACTGGTTCCGCTGACCACGATGCACCGCGGGCCTGGACCCGGGGTGGCGGAGGAACCACGGGTGGATTTCTTCTTCGGTTGCGAGCAATGGCAGGGAAGACCCCGGCTGATGGAGCCGGACAAGGCCGCCGATCTGTGCTGGTTCTCTCTCGACGACCTTCCACATCCAGTCGTTCCCCATGAACGGTACGTCTTTGAACGCCTGGCGGCGGGTCTGCCGGCCCTGACGACGTTCGGCTTCGATACGCCCTGAGAGACGTACCGAGGATGCGCTCCATTCCCCGGTGGCCCCATCCAGGCACTCACGGAGCAGGTCGGCGTGTCCGTTATGTCGGGCGTATTCCTCGATGAGATGCAGGAAGATCCAGCGCAGTGTCACGGGCTGGCCATCCCGGCGACGAACCGAGACCTCATCCAGGGATTCGTGGGCCCGCGCGATCTCACGGCTGGTCGTGATGGCGTCGTCCAGGTGGGAGACTTCGCGGCGGACTTCCTCGTCCGCGTTCTCCGCCAGCGGATCGAAGCCGTGGTGGTCCCCGTCGGGGTCGTCCCCGGTGCAGTGGAGATCCGCGGATTCGTGGCCGGAGAAGACCTCGGCGAACCAATACCGCTCGACCTCCGTGAGATGGCGCAGCAGACCACGCAGGCTCAAGGGCGAGGGCGCAACGGCTTGCCGTCCCAGCTGCTTCGCGCTGAGCCCGGCGCATTCGGTCTTCGAGGTCGCTCGATGGAAATCCAGCCACACTTCCACGGCACTTCGCTCGGTGTCAGCGAAGGGCGGATCGGTGCGTTCGGGAACGTCGAGAGGGGGAACCTGGTCCGTGCCTCGACGTTACACTCACCGCCGGAAACACGCGGACCGTGTCATCACAAGAAAAGCGAACGTTCCCCACGGTTGTTGTTGACACCCGAAATCAGTAGGCAGATACTACGAAAGTGACCCGCCTCACCGAGCCATTTGACCGCATGATGTAGATCGTGCTCGACAGAAGAAGCCGAAGATGTCTTCACCAACGTCACCTCCCACCAAGGTCAAGGTCGAACTGGACCGGGGCCTGAAACCAGATATCGGCAAGATCGGTCTGCTCTTCACCGGGGTTGGTTCCATCATCGGTTCCGGATGGTTGTTCGGTGCCTTCGAGGCGGCATCTTTGGTCGGCCCGGCGGCGATCATCTCGTGGATCCTCGGGGCCATCATGATCATCATCGTCGCCCTGAACTATGCAGAGCTCGGCGTCATGTTCCCGGTCGCCGGCGGTGTCATCCGATTCCCGCATTACTCCTTCGGTTCCTTCGCCAGCTACACCAGCGGGTGGATCACCTGGCTGGCGGTTGCGGCCACGGTTCCGATCGAGGTCCTGGCGGCGGTTCAATACGCCTCCAGCTATCTGCCATGGCTCATGCACGATGTGGAGGGGACCCTCGTGCTCACCGGCGGCGGCATCGCTGTCAGCGTCGTATTGGTGGCCTTGTTCTGTGTCATCAACATGTTCGGCGTCAAACTCTTCGCCCGGTTCAACAACATCCTCGTCTGGTGGAAGCTCGCCGTGATCCTGCTGGTCATTGTCGTGCTCGGCATCCTGGCCTTCCACCCGGGACATTTCCACGAAGCCCGGTTCGGTGGCTTCATGCCCGAAGGGGTGGGGCCGATCTTCGCGGCACTTCCTGCCGCCGGCATCGTGTTTTCCTACCTGGGATTCCGGCAAGGGGTCGAATTCGCCGGCGAAACGACGAATCCGCAAAAGAACGTCCCCTTTGCACTGATCGGTTCGATCGTGATCACCGGCATCATCTACGTGCTGCTGCAGATCGCCTTCATCGGGGCCGTGCCGGACAGCCTGCTCGACAACGGCTGGTCGGGCCTGTCATTCACCAACGACGCGGGCCCCTGGGCGCAAATCGCAATCGTCCTGGGAGCGATGTGGCTCGGCGTCATCCTCTACGTCGATGCGGTGGTCTCTCCTGCCGACACGGGCCTGATCTACACGGCACTGTCGCCGCGTCTTTCCTACTCCCAGGCCCGGGCAGGCAATGCCCCGTCGGGCTTGCAAAAGCTCAATAAGCGGGGGGTTCCCTGGGTCGGGCTCATCGTGATGTTCGTCGTCGCTTGCTTCATGTTCCTCCCGTTCCCTTCCTGGGCGAAGCTGGTCGGTTTCATCACGACCGGAACGGTGCTGTCCTTCGGCAGCGGTCCGGTCACCGTGGCGGCCCTGCCCCGTCAACTCCCTGACCAGGAGCGTCCCTACCGCCTTCCAGGAGGGGACGTGCTCCCGTTCCTCGGATTCCTCTGCGCGAACCTGATCGTGTACTGGACGGGCTGGGATACGAACTGGAAGCTCTTCGTGGCGGTGCTGATCGGCTACATCGTCCTGGTCCTGCACTACGTATTCAGCGATCGCAGCAAGATCCCGCCACTGCAGATGAAATCCGGAGGGTGGATGCTGTTGTGGATGGCCGGACTGGCGTTGCTGAGCTGGATCGGGCACTACGGGGACGGTTCGCTGGATCTGCTGACCTTCGGGTGGGGGGAACTCGGAGCCCTGGTGCTGACGGCGATCGTGTTCTGGGTAGCCGTGACGCGGCGCTTGTCACCCCAGGAAGTCGTGGACAACGTCTACCGCACGCACCTCGAGGACCCCGAGGACGGCAACGAAAAGACGACGAGCGGCTGAATCCCGCGCTATGCCTCGCACACGAGTAGATCTGCGCGGACCTGCTTGACAGTCCACCCGGGCGGGGTTGCCGCATTCGACCGCCTTGGCCTCCGGAGTAGGCCAAACAGCGGGTTCCGTCCAGCCGGTAGTGGCGGGATGCGCCCGTTGCGAACCCCCTCGATGGCGATGGTAGGGCGGCATAGACTAGTCGAATCCAAGGTGTTGTGCCCATCACCGGCCCCCGATGTGGAAGGGACCTTCCGGACGTCACGGCGGTGTTGAGGGCCCAGTGACATTCCTGGGGAAGGGAGGAGGGACCGTGAGTCAAGCACAGACCATTCCCGGACCGATCCCTGCACGTGGGACGGCCCTGGTCGTGGGGGCCTCATTGGCCGGATTGGCGCTGGCCATCTCACTGGCCCGATCGGGGCTGGCGGTGGACGTCCTCGAACGGGCCGAAGAGGAACGTCAGGGTGGCACCGGGCTCCGTCTCTGGGGCGGGATGGGGGAAACCAGCCGGCGGCGCGACGGATCGGGGACAGCGATGCCCTCCATTGCCTCGATCGCCTCGGCAGGTGCCCCTGGACCCGAGGGCTGGGCGACCGTCCGGCGCAGGTTGGCAGATGCTGCTGCCTTGGAACCGGGGGTATCAATCCACTATGAGAGCGAAGTCGTCGATATCGGCCAAGACGCCGAAACCGCGTGGGCTTCGGATGCCAACGGCAAGGTCCATGTGGCGGATATTCTCCTGGGGGCTGACGGGCACCGCAGCCTGGTACGCCGCAGCGTCGACCCGGCACACCCCGATGCCAGCTATGCCGGCTACATGATCTGGACCGGAAAGGCCCCCTACGACGCGGCTCCCGGGTGGGCCGAAGGCCGCAACCACATGGACATGATTACCCTGCCCCACGGGGACGGGGTCATGATCGTCGGGGAGACGAAGACCAACGGCGAACCCCGGAGATATTTCTGGCAGTGGTACGACCCCACCAGCAACGACTACTTGCGTGAGACCGGAGCCCTGGTGGACGACGTCTCCCAGTACTCACTGGTCAATGAGCGGATCGCGGCCTCGAAGTACCAGGACATCCACGAGCGGTCCGCGCATTGGCCGGAGCCATGGGGCCGGATCGTTCGCCATAGCGTGAAGCAACGCAGGATCATCGCCACACCGATCGCCGAATATGTTCCCCGACGACTGATGCATGGACGGATCGCGATCATCGGGGACGCGGCGCATGTGCCTTCACCCATGACCGGGGCAGGCTTCGATACCGGGTTGGCGGATGCCGAGACCCTGGGCGCACTCACCCAACGCGGTGTGGTGGGTCCACGGGGCAGGAAGGTCCTGAACGCCTATGAAAAACAGCGACTCGGGACCGCCCAACGGATGGTCAGGTCCGGCCAGGGATTTGGCCGGAGTCTGCTGGAACGGACGACCGGCTGACCCGGACCAAGCCTTCGAATGGATCCCAGGAATTCAGTCGGAAGTGAACCACCCCTTGACCCTGCGGTAGAAACGCTGCCGCTGCCGCTTCCTGCGGCGCTGGGTCGATGCGTGGTCGGGATCCTGGTCCCGCAGGTACTTCAGGAACATACGAGCGGTCTGATCGTTCTTCGCCCCGGAAACCGGCTGGCCGATTGATCCGAACATTGCGACTCACCTCCAGACGGCACGAGGAGCTCGGGTGCCGTTAACCCGAGAGTACACGCCCCGAATCGTCCCGGCCACGGTGGCATGCGGGGCTGGGACCGGTTAGTTCCAGTAGGAGACCAGGAGGACCGACGCGGAGAGAACCAACATACCCAGACAGTTGAGCCAGAACTCATGCCTCAGGAAGCGAGCGCGAAGGTGTGCGATGGCGGCCGCCAGGAAGTAGGCGATGACCGCCAGATTGGCAGCCCAGGCAATACCCGGGACGGTGATCCCCACCAGCAGGCCGGCCACGGCGAGGAACTTGATGAGAATCAGCGCCCACCACCAGTTCTAGGGAAAGCCCACCCCATCCAGGCAGTCCCGAATGAACTTCGGTGGGTGGATGGAAAGGACGGCATCTGCGAGCAGTATCAGCGCGAGCAAGAAGGTGGGCCACCAGGGGTCAGGAAGCAGGATCACGTCAACGGTCCTCGGGATCCAGCAGGGAAGCCACCACGGAGGTGAGCTCCTCACGGACCGTGTGCTGATCCAGGGCGCCACCGGCCCAGGAGAGGAGTACCCCCAGATAGGCGAAGTAGATGGCCGTCGCCGTCTGGGTCGCGGTGCCCGGGGGCATGCCATGTCCTTCCAGGACATGGGAGAACTCCGTTTTGAGGGTGGCCGCCAGGGCTTGGAAGATCCCGGAACCGGGGCCCCCGCGGAGCAGGACCGCCCCGTAGTCCCGAGCCAGCGGCATGTTGGCGGCAAAGAGGTCGATGAAGGGCCCGACCAGGGTGGTGATGGCATCCGCCGTCCGGGCACCGGATTCCCCCGAGCCCGGAGGTTCCGGGGGCAGGGGGCGGTGGTCGTGGACACCGGAGATCCACTCCTCGAAGACGGAGACGAGCAGTGCCTCCTTGCCGCCCTCGGCCATCACGGTGCCGATGCTCACCCCGGCCTGCGTGGCCACCTGGCGCACGGTGGTTGCCTTGAAGCCGTGTTTGAGAAAGAGGGCTTCCGCCGCGGTCATGACCTTCCGCCGGGTTGCCCGACGTTGGGTCTCACGTGATTGAACGTGTTCACTGAACATGTTCAACAACGTATCAGAAACCCGGGGTGACGGCGTCCCACGGCGGAACTGCAAGACTGGGCCGATGACCCCCGCTTCAGTTGTCCTGGATCGTTTCGTCTCCTCCGTCGAGGAGGAACGACTCGGCGCCTACGGGGTGCACGTCCTCATGGGGGAGGACGAAGCGCAGCATCGATGGCGAAGCGATGACCGGGAAAACATCTATTCGGTCTCCAAGGGGGTGTGTGCCCTCGCCATCGGCATGGCCGTCGACGAAGGACTGCTGAGCCCGGCCACGACGGTTCCGGGGCTGTTTCCGGAAATCGAGCTCGGGCCCGGGGTCGACCAGGTATCGGTGGGGCACTTGCTGGCCATGACCAGCGGAATCGACTTCCAGTGTTTCGGGATCGTGGAGGTGCCCGGGCCCGATCCGGTGCAGGAGATGCTGGCCAGCCCCAGTAGCGGGCCGGGGACCGTGTTCCAGTATTCCAATGCCAGTACCTATGTGGCGATGCGCATGCTCGGCAGCATCGTTGGTGATGTGCGCGACTGGCTGATCCCGCGGCTCTTCGAACCCCTGGGGATTCACAATCCGCAATGGCAGCGGTGTCCACGAGGGTGGATCAGCGGCGGCAGCGGCTTGGAGTTGCGGACCGAGGAGTTGGCGCGCATCGGGCGCGTGCTGCGCGATAGGGGCCAATGGGGCGGAGAGCGGTTGGTGGATGCGGCGTGGATCGACAGGATGCACGCCAACTGGTTCCCGACCGGAGCCGAGGCCCCTTTCGACGGTTATGGACTGGCGGCCTGGCGGGGACCGGGTCATGCGTGGCGCTTGGATGGAAAGTACGGGCAGTACATCCTGGTCGATGACATCAGCGACGCCGTGGTGACGATCACCGCCCATGAGGAATCGCGTGACCACCGTTTGATGGAACTCGCCCACGAGGCCATCACGGGCCGGTCGCATGGGCTCGTGGGCAAAGGGGTGGAAGGCTCCGCTGACTAGAGGCGTTCATTACGTGATCGACCCCGAAACATGAAGACCCGTTCGGGGGCCCCTGATATTGTCGACAAGTATATGACCGACATCACTTCGGCCGCCGTCGCAAACCTGCCTCGGTTCACTCGCACTATCGGACACCGCAGGGCTGTTCAGCACTAGCCGGCCGCGATAGCTCACCAAGGAGGGGAGAACTTCATGGGTTCCCTGATACTCATGATCATTGGTTTGGCCGTCATGGCGGCCGGCTATCTGGTCTATTCCAAGTTCCTCGCGCAGAGGGTCTATAAACTCGACAGCAGCTTCGTGACCCCGGCCCATGAACTCAAGGACGGCGTGGACTACATGCCCACGAATAAGTTCATCCTGTGGGGCCACCACTTCACGTCGGTCGCCGGGGCCGCGCCCATCGTCGGGCCCGCGATCGCGGTGATCTGGGGCTGGCTTCCGGCCTTGCTCTGGGTCACCCTCGGCACCGTCTTCTTCGCCGGGATGCACGACCTCGGTACGCTGTGGGCCTCGACGCGCAATAAGGGACGCTCCATCGGAGCGCTCTCGGCCCGCTACATCGGCAAACGCGGGGCCAACCTCTTCCTCGTTGTCATCTTCCTGGTCCTGCTCATGGTGATCGCGGCCTTCGCCGTCGTCATCAAGAACCTGCTGATCAGCACGCCGGGAGCCGTCATCCCCGTCTGGGGCGCCATCGTCGTGGCCCTCCTGGTGGGCGTGGCCGTCTACCGGCTGCGCTGGTCGCTGCTGCCCGTGACCGTGGTCGGCGTCGTCGTCCTGTACGCACTGATCGTGGTGGGCGACAAGATGCCAGTGGTGCTGCCCGAGTCGACGCTGGGCATGTCCCCGGCCACCTTCTGGATCCTGGCCCTCTTCATCTACGGGGCGGTTGCTTCACTGCTGCCGGTATGGGTCCTGCTGCAGCCGCGTGACTACATCAACGGCGTCCAGCTCTTCGTCGGTTTGATCCTGCTGTTCGGCTCGGTCCTGCTGGCCACGTTGTTCTCCGCCTCACCCCCGGATGTCGTCGCCCCGGCCATCAACATGAACGTTCCCGACGGAACACCGAGCATGATTCCGCTGCTGTTCGTGACCATCGCCTGTGGCGCCATCTCGGGCTTCCACGGCATGGTCGCCTCCGGTACGACCTCGAAGCAGCTCGACAAGGAGACGGACGCCCGGTTCGTGGGGTACTTCGGTGCCGTCGGCGAAGGCCTGCTCTCCCTGGGGACGATCCTCGCGGTCATCGGCGGCTTCAAGTCCGTGGCCGAATGGAATGAGATCTACAGCGAGTTCGGTTCCGCCGGGGTCAACGCCTTCGTCGAAGGCGGCGCGAACCTGATGCAGAACGGCATCGGCCTTCCGGCGTCGCTCAGTGCCACGGTGCTGGCGACCATGGCGGTGCTGTTCGCGGCCACCACCATGGATACCGGGATGCGGCTGCTGCGCTTCGTGGTCCAGGAAGCCGGAGAGGCGTTCAAGGTCAAGATCGGCAAGATCCCCGCGACCCTGATCGTCGTGGTCCTCGGACTGGGACTGACGTTCTCCCAGGGCCTGGGCGGCGAAGGCGGTCTGCGCATCTGGCCGCTGTTCGGCACCACGAACCAGCTGATGGCCTCACTGAGCCTGTCCATCATCGCGGTCATCCTGATCCGCAAGGGACGCAACCCCATCACGGCGCTGATTCCGCTGGTGATCATCTTCGTCATGGCCTTCTGGGCCGCGATCGAACAACTGGGCAGCTTCACCGACCCCGCCAACCCCGATTGGATGCTCTTCGCCCTGGACGTCATCATCATCGTGGCCAGTGTCTGGGTCGCCGTCGAAGCGATCCTTGCCATGCGCAACGCCACGAAGATGGTTCCCGAGCACGAGGGGGCCGATGCCGAACTGACGGCGACCAGGGAAGACCTCTAGCCCGATGGAACCAGCATCGACCGACCGGCGCCGGGACAAGTTCTCCCGGCGCTGGTCCGCTTTCCGGGAGGGACTGTACGAGTTCTATGTGGGACCGTACCGCCAGATGTTCAAACGGGAACAACAGGAAGAAGACGATCTGTTCATGATCGCCGTCCTGGGTGAAGCCCTGGGGGTCCCCGACCCCGCCGCCTACTACACCGCCGAACTGATGCCGGCCGTCTGGGAGGACTTCCATGCCTGGCATCGTCGCGTCGGCATTCCCCGATCGCCATTGGACCATATTGGATGTTGCTGAAACTCGCTAGCGAACGCAAAGTACTCTTCGTCGGAGGCAAGGGAGGCGTCGGCAAGACCTCCGTGTCATCGGCCTTGGCGCTGGCCCGGGCCCGCAGCGGCGGGCGGGTCCTGCTCGTCTCCACCGATCCTGCGCATAACCTCGGTCATATCTGGGACCTGAAGCTCTCGGATACCGCGACCCGGGTGTGTACCGCTGCCACGGGGTATGTCGATGCCGTGGAAATCGACCCGCAGGCCACCATCGAGCGCCACTTCAAGTCGGTGGGCGCCACGATGATGAAGCTCCTTCCCGAGCAACTGCACCGCTCCGCGCAGCAGCATCTCGACCTGGCGAAGACCGCGCCGGGCAGCCACGAATCAGCAGTCCTGGAACGGATCGCCGAGCTCATCGATCTGGGAGCCGCCGACTATGACCTGGTCCTGTTCGACACGGCTCCCTCGGGGCATACCCTGCACTTGCTGACCCTGCCGGAAAAGCTGACGGGATGGACGGAATCCTTGCTCGCCAGTCGGTCCAGATCCGAGCGGTTCGCCGCCGCCGCCCGCGGGCTCGTCGGCGGTGAAGACCCCCAGGCGGCAACGGATTCGGAGCTGCGCCGGACCTTGATCGCCCGCCGCGACCGGTTCTCCCGCATGCGGGAAGCGATCACCGACGAGACCGCCACCGGTTTCGTGATCGTGAGTCTGGCCGAGAAGATGCCCGTGGCCGAGTCCCTGGACATCGTGCGGCAATTGCGCGATTTGGGGATCGACGTCGCCTCCCTGGTGGTCAACCGCAGATCACCCGCGGATGCGGGGTCGTTCCTGGCCGAACGCAGAGAACTCGAAGACGCTTCACTGCAGGTGCTCCGCCGGAACCTCCCCGCGGTACCGATGACCGAACTGCCGTTGCTGGCCCGGGACCTGACGGGGGAGGAGGCCCTGGAGGAACTCGCGGCGCTGCTGGCGGGTGCCGGAGGGGCCGTCGACTAGTGGGGAACCGTGAGGTTCTGGTTAGCTGTGCCAATGAACGACGACCTTCCGAGCATTGAATTTGCCTTCCCGGGGCCGCTACGCGACAGCTTGATTGCTGCCATCGAATCCGGCGCCAAAACCTCGACCAGCTCATTGATGCGCGAATACGAGGTCGGTGATGGGACGCTGCCGGTTGTCGGCGACGCGGGCTGCGTCGTCGGCTCCGACGGCGAAAGGCTCTTCGCCGTGGAGACCACCGGCGTCGACTTCGTGCGGCTGGCAGATGTGCCCCTCGACCATGCCTTGGCCGAAGGTGAAGGCCATACCTCGGTGGCCGAATGGCGGGCCGACCACCTGGAGTTCTGGACGTCCGCCGAGATCCGGGCCGAACTCGGAGCGGACTTCGAACCCGATGACGACACCATGGTCGTCCTGGAACGGTTCGCCGTCGTTCGCTGACCGCCTCGGGATGACCCGTTCGGGTGGACGATCCCGTTCAGTCGCGGTGGAGGGATAAACGCAAGGTGGGTTGCTCCCGGCGCACCCACCCCAGGGATTCATAGAGGGCCAGACCGTCCTCGCTGGCCGCCAGATCCACCCTGGCCGCCGAGGTTTCATGGCGGAACCACTCCAGGAGCGCCTGGACGCAGGCACGGGCATGTCCACGGCGGCGATGGCCCTCGAGGGTGACGACATTGGAGAGGTGCCCGGTCACCGTTGCGCAGCTTGCCGGCGACGGTGGTGTGGTGTGGACATAGCCAAGCGCCGCCGCCACTGCTGTCCCGAAGGAATAGACGATGTACGCACAGGCATCGACACCCAAGTGGTCGGTGAACCATTGCGACGCCTCGGCCAGCCAGGGAGCTTCCGGAGAGGACGCTTGGCCCATGGTCTCGAACATGACGGCCCGGAGCCTGACGAGCGCGCCGATATCCTCGGTGGTGACCCGCCGAATCACCGGCTCCACCGGAGCGGACGCCGGGGCAGCGCAAAGGGAGCCAGCTCTCGGTTCGCCGATCATGCCGGCATCCCCTCGTAGCCGGCGGGGCTCAGCCACAGATGCCCTCCGACGACCTCACGGCCAATGGAGAGCGAATTGTCCAGGGAAGGCTTGTTGTCGGGGTGGATGTGACCCCAGAGCACGTCGCCGACCGAGGCGATCGGCAACCGGCCGCAGAGCTGGAGCAGTACGGCCCGGCCCAACCGGCGTCCACGGTGCTCCGCGTTGAGGCACAGCTCCTGGACGCTGTATCCCGACATGCCGTAAGCGTTCTCGCGGGCAGCGGCAACGACACCGATCGGCTCAGAATCCGAACACACCTCGAACAGCAGATTTTCTGTGGCTGCGCTGGACAGAAGATCGACGTCGGCCGGGGACGCCCAGGACTTGATGCCGGGGCGCGAATGTTCCAGCTCGTCGTATATCGCGGCCACACGGTCTGCCGCTGCTTGAGGATCGACGGCTCGAAGCTCGACGCTCTCCGTGCTGCTCGGCATGGCGCGCCATTTAAGGGTTTCCAACAGTCCGGCGACAATGAGCAAGTCAGTGGCCGCGTGCCCGGCATAGGTACCGCACCGTGCCAGCTCGGAGAGGGTCTGTTCCGGATCGGGGCAGTGGATGCGAAGGCAGAGGGGTGAGAAGGCGGTGAAATGCGGCAGGACGTCGGCCAGGGCCGCCAACTGGGAGGGCTCCGGGGCGAGGGAGGTGGCGATGATGTCGACAAACGGCCTGCTGATATCACGGACCCTGAAACGGATGCCGGCGATTGCCCACTCTCCGCCGGGAAGGGGGATGCG
Source organism: Arthrobacter sp. 179 (assembly GCF_052379645.1). Taxonomy (NCBI): domain Bacteria; kingdom Bacillati; phylum Actinomycetota; class Actinomycetes; order Micrococcales; family Micrococcaceae; genus Arthrobacter; species Arthrobacter sp. 179. The sequence goes on from NZ_JBQSYU010000008.1 coordinate 63,153, forward strand.
GCGATTGGCCCATTGGAGCGGATCGTCAATGGGCAACTGGACGAGATCGCGGATCTGCGCTCCCCATGCTGCATCACCCACCAGGGCCATACTGGGTTCAAGCCATTCGCTGAGGTTGCGGTGTAGGGAAGGAGACCATTCCACGATGCGAGGTGACGTCCACGCCGTGGCGGCTTCAATGATTTCGGCGGAGAGCATTCAGGCAGTCTAGTGCGACGGTGGCCTGCGACTGGGTCCCACTGGTCGATCCGGTGGTCGAGGCCTTCGCGCAGCAGCCCACCGGTATTGGCAGGGAAGGTCGAGTCACCTACGGTCAGTGGCATGGGATTCATGACGCTTGATGGAGCCAGGATCGCGTTCCGTGTAGCGGGCTCCGGACCTGCGCTACTGGCGCCGGAGTGCAACTTCACCTGGTCCCGGGAAATGGAGGGGTTGATGGCGCGCCGGTTCACGCTCATCGTCGCTTCCCCGCGGGACTTCGCAACCAGCACACGCACGGGTGCTCCCTATCTGCCCAACCGTTGGGCCACCGACCTGCGGCAGGTGGCACACCAATTGGGCCATGAACGGTTCCTGGTCTTCGGCTACTCCTTCACTGGTGCCTTCGGACCGTGGCTGGCACTTCAGCTGGCCGAATACGGGTCGGTGGCAGCTGTTGCTTCGGGTGGGTTCCCCCTGCTCGGTGACTACGGGATCACCTCGCGCGACGTCGACGCCGAGCTGGCGGGATTGGAAAAGGACCCGGCGATCCGGGAGCGGTACAACGAACGGTTCGATCTGTGGGCCGGGGCGGAATTCTATCGTGATCTGGCCGAACTGGCGCCCGATGCACTAGTCGATCTCATGCCTTGTCCACTCTTCGGCTTCTGGGGCGCGCAGGATCAGGATGCCGTGGGAATGATCATGCCCCCTCATGAACTAGGCGAAGGCCTGGCTCGTCGGGGAGTGCGCTGGAAACAGTACGACGGGTACGACCACGAAAGGCTCAACAGCCAGTTGCAGGTCGCGTGGCCGGACGCCGAGAAATGGCTCCTGGAGCAGGCGGCCGAACAGGGGCTCTGAACTCCACTGACGGCAATGCCCCCAGGACCCGTAGTCGACATGGCATCATGAACCGATGGCCTACACGATCAGACGCCCTGCTGCCGCCGATGCCCCCGCCCTGGCCGGGTTGCATGTGGCCACGTGGCAACAGACCTATGAGCACCTGCTGCCCGAGGGCTTCTTCACCGAGGAGCACCGCCGCAAGCGCCAGGGGATGTGGGAGCACATCCTCGGCCAGGAACGGGAGGACTTCGAGGTCCGCCTGGCCGAGCAGGACGGCGAACCCCTCGGCTTCGCGTTCTCCGGCCCGAGCGTGCCCACGGCGAAGTCCGTGCCACCGCGCGAACGTCAGCTGTTCTGCCTATATGTGCTCCAAAGCGGCCACGGAACCGGCGTCGGACAGGATCTGTTCAACGGGGTGCTCGGCGAAGAGGCAGCCATGCTCTGGGTCGAACCGGGCAACCCTCGGGCCATCTCCTTCTACCGACGCAACGGCTTCGAGTTCGATGGGACCGAACAGACCGACCCGGGAACACCACGCATCGTTGAAGCGCGGATGCTCAGGTAGGCCCACTCGCGGAAAGGGTGGCGGCGCCTAGGCATCCTGGTCGATGGCGACCCCGGCCCGGGCCAGCTCACCGAGGACGGTGGGCACCGTCACCCGGTGCACGGCGGCCGTCAGCCGGGCCAGGACCGTGGTGTCGAATCCGGCCCGCGCCGCGTCCAGGGCGGTCTCCCGGACACAGAAGTCGGTCGCGATGCCCACGATGTCGACCTTGTGGATATGCCGGGAGCTCAGCCATTCGCCCAGCGACTCGCCGGGGGTGCTCTCCAAGGATTCGCGGTCCGCCTCCTCGGAGGTGGCCGCCGGATCCTCCGGGTCCACCAGGGTGGATTCGAAACCGGAGTAGGCGGCCTCGTAGCGGCCCTTGCGGAAGGTGGCGGTCAAGGCGCCGGCCTTCAGGACCGGGGCCAGCCCGGGGTGTAGTTCGGCCCCCGGGGTGCCGGCGACGCAGTGCACCGGCCAGGAATCGACGTAGTCCGGTTCGGAGGAGAAATGGGTCCCCGGGTCGATATGCCAATCCTGGGTGGCCAGGACGGCGGCGTACTTCCAACCGTGGTCGTTCAGGTAGGAGGTGATGGCCGCAGCAGTGGCACCACCTCCGCTCACCCCGAGCGAGCCGCCCTCGCAGAAGTCGTTCTGCACGTCGACGATGATCAGGGCCGTTTCCATGTCTTGCTCTCCTCCTTGGGCACCCGGTGGTCGGGTACCTATAGATGATCCACGAATTCGGTGGGGATCACGGGTTCACCGCGCTGCAGCCGCTTGGAAAGACCCGGCATTTCCTTCACGCTGTCGCGATGTCGTTGGGTGGCACGCTGCAGTCCCGCGGAACCGGTGTATTCCCGGGCGACGACGCCGTCGGTCACCAACGGGACCAGCAGGTCGCGGTCGTTCCCATCGGAGGCCGGGGGCTCGCCGATGCCGACGATCTCGGCGGTGGCGCGGCCGCGCTCGTTGAGCCGGCGCACCGCGTATTTGCGGCCGCCGACGCTGACCTTGTTCTTGGCGGCCTTGGCCACATCGACGAAATGGCCGTCGTCGTCCTGGCGGGACACCAATTTATAGACCATGGAGGCCGTCGGCGCCCCCGAGCCGGTGACCAGTGCGGTGCCGACCCCGTAGGCGTCCACCGGGGCCGAGGCCAAGGCGGCGATGGCGTATTCGTCCAGATCGGAGGTGACCATGATGCGGGTGTTGTGGTTGCCCAGGTCATCGAGCAGCCGGCGCACCCAGCGGGCCTGTTCCACCAGGTCGCCCGAATCCAGCCGGACGGCGCCGAGTGCTGGCCCGGCCACCTCCACGGCGGTGCGGACCCCCTGTTCGACGTCGTAGGTGTCCACCAGCAGGGAGGTATCGGCCCCCAGGGAGGCGACCTGGGCTTCGAAGGCGGCCCGTTCGGAATCGTGCAGCAGGGTGAAGGAATGCGCCGCGGTGCCCACGGTGGGAACCCCGTAGTGCAGGCCCGCCTCCAGGTTCGAGGTGCTGTGGAACCCGGCGATGACCGCGGCGCGGGCCGCGGCGACGGCCGCATGCTCCTGGGTCCGGCGGGACCCCATTTCGATGCAGGGCCGGTCCCCGGCAGCGGCCATCATGCGTGAGGCGGCCGAGGCGATCGCCGAATCATGGTTGAGCACCGAGAGGATGTAGGTCTCCAGGACGCAGGCCTCGGCGAAGGTCGACTCGACGGTCAGCAGCGGCGAGTTGGGGAAGTAGAGGTCGCCTTCGGCATAGCCGTAGATGTCCCCGCTGAACCGGAACCCGCTGAGGTATTGCAGCGTCGTGTCATCCACGACGCCGCGATCGGAGAGGAAATCGAGTTGCTCGGTGCCGAACCGGAAGTGTTCCAGGCCCTCGAGGATGCGTCCCGTTCCGGCGACGACCCCGTAGCGGCGGCCCTCGGGGAGCCGCCGGGCGAAGGCCTCGAACACGGAGCGGCGGTGTGCGGCCCCCGAGTGCAGGGACGCCTGGAGCATCGTGAGCTCATAGTGGTCGGTGAAGAGCGAGGTCGGCTGCTGCCACATCGGTCGGAGGACTCCTCGGATCGTACGGTTCAGGACCGCGCTGCCGCGCTCCCACCCACACTCTATCGGCTGCCGGGGCCCTGACGTCGTAGAATGGAGGGTATGCCTGTCTTGACCGCACCCACCGATGTCCTGCCACGCAGCGAGACGACCGAGCAGCAGGAACTGGATACCCCGTACGTCCTGCTGGTTTGGAACGACCCCGTGAACCTGATGAGTTACGTCAGCTACGTGTTCCGCAGCCACTTCGGCTACTCCGAGACCAAAGCCGACCAACTGATGCTCGAAGTCCACCAACAAGGGCGTTCGGTGGTCTCCACCGGTGCCCTGGAACAGGTCGAAGCCGATGTCGCAGCAATGCACGGCTACGGGCTGTGGGCGACCTTCCAGCGCGCGGACCAGGGCTGACCCGATGGCCCGTGCCTTCAAATCCACGCCCCGCGGCTTCACGGCCCGGCTGGATTCGACCGAACGCGAGTTGCTGAGGGGATTGTTCGAGGACGTCGCCACGCTGCTGGCCCCCGAGGACGACGGTGCGGCCCCGGGGGAGGAACCGGATCCGCTCTGGGCGATGGTGGGCATGGATCCGCGCACCCACGCCGCGGAATTTGCCGCCCCCACCGATCCCGCCGAGTTGAGGTTGCTGCCCGATGCGGTGCAGGGGGACCAGGACGCCTCGCTGGAATACCGTCGATTGACCGAAACGACGCTGCGTGAGCGCAAGATCGGCGCGCTGAAGGCCGCCGCATTGGCGATGGAATCGTCCGCCCTGGCCTTCGATGCCGCGGCGGCGAACCAGTTCGCCCAGGCCCTGAACGATGTCCGTCTGGTCCTGGCCGAACGTCTGGATCTGCGTACCGAGGACGACGCCGAACGGATCTCCTCGGTCATCGACGCCGCCACGGTCGATGACGTGGACGAATATCTGGCCCTGGTCTACAACTTCGTCACCTGGTTGCAGGAAACCCTGATGCAGGCACTGCTCGGTTCGTTGTGACGTGGGAGACATCCGTGTTTTATTACTGCCCCCTCGCCGACACAGGCAGTATGGTCGGTAGATCATGAACAGCCACGCCTCCGCGCAGCCCCCCGGCGATGCCTTGCAGGATCGCCGGGCCGCCCGTGACCGCTCCGCACCGCTGGGGATCTTCGACTCTGGTGTCGGCGGCCTGACCGTGTCCCGGGCCATCATCGACCAGCTGCCCCATGAATCCACGCTCTACGTCGGCGATACCGCCAACAGCCCCTACGGGCCGTTGCCGATCGCCCAGGTGCGGGCCAACGCGCTGGGAGTGATGGACGAACTGGTCGACGCCGGGGTGAAACTGCTGGTCATTGCCTGCAACTCCGCCTCGGCAGCAGTGCTTCGTGACGCCCGCGAACGCTATACGGCCCGCTACGGGATCCCCGTGGTGGAGGTCATCCAGCCGGCGGTCCGCCGTGCGGTCGCCGCGACCCGCAATGGCCGCATCGGTGTCATCGGCACCGAGGCAACCATCGGCTCCCGCGCCTACGAGGACGCCTTCGCCGCGGCCCCGCAACTGGAGATCACCGCAGCCGCCTGCCCGCGGTTCGTCGAATTCGTCGAAAGCGGCGTCACCGCCGGCTCCGAACTGCTGCGCACCGCCGAACGGTACCTGGCCCCGCTGAAGGACGCCGGGGTGGACACCCTGGTGCTGGGCTGCACGCACTACCCACTGCTGACCGGGGTCATCTCCTACGTCATGGGCGACGGCGTCACCCTGGTCTCCAGTGCCGAGGAAACCGCGAAGGACGTCTACGCGGCGCTGATGCGCCACGGGCTCTCCAGCGAAGCCGGCGAACACGGCGCCCACGATTTCATGTCCACCGGCGACTCCGGCTACTTCGAGGTGTTGGCCCGCAGGTTCCTGGGCCCCGAGGTCCAGTCCGTACGGCATATGGCCCACGGTGGAACCATCCACCCCACCGGGGAGATCCCGCAGGTGCTCGTCCCCGACGCCGGCGTCGTCCCCGAAGGAGCCGCCGTGGGGGAGCAGCCATGAAGATGACCATCATCGGGTGCAGCGGCTCCTTCCCCGGCCCCGGCTCACCCGCCTCCTGCTATCTGGTCACCGCGTTCGACGGCGAACGCATCTGGCGGATCCTGCTGGATCTGGGCAGCGGCGCGCTGGGGGTGCTCCAACGGTATATGGATCTGGAGGACATCGACGCGATCTTTTTGTCCCATCTGCACCCCGACCACTGCATGGACCTGTGCGGGCTCCATGTGGCGGTGCACTGGAACCCGAACGGCTGGAACCGGGAACGGATCACCGTCTGGGGCCCCGAAGCCACCGCCGACCGGATGGCCACCGCCTACGGGCTGGAACTGGACCCGGGCATGCACGAGGACTTCGACTTCCACCACTGGGTGCCCCGGCAGAAGGTCGAGCTTGGACCCTTCACCATCTCGGCGGTTCCTGTCCGCCACCCGGTCGAGGAAGCCTATGCCATCCGTGTCGAGGCGACCGAACCACTCCAGGACGGGACGACCCGGACCTCGGTGCTGGCCTATTCGGGGGATACCGACTCCTGCGACGGCCTCGTCGAGGCGGCCCATGATGCGGATATGTTCCTCTGCGAGGCGGCCTTCGAGGAAGGCCGGGACGACGGCATCGACGGGGTCCACCTGACCGGCAAACGGGCCGGGGAAATGGCCACCGCCGCCGGGGCCAAACGCCTCCTGCTCACCCATATCCCGGTGTGGACGGATGTGAACACCGTGGTCGACGAGGCGAAGACCACGTACGACGGCGGTCTGGCGATCGCCGTGTCCGGGGTCACCTATGGGGTGTGGTCGGGGGACCGGCTGGGCGAACCGAAGGACAGGCCCGCCCCGCGGGACCCCTTCCGCCCCTGAACCCCTGATACGGGCCCCGGTGTCCGGCATTAGACTGGGACCCATGACTACAGGCTCCAATGCATCCACCATCCAGCGCGCCGACGGGCGCGGAACCGCCGATCTGCGGAAGGTCACCATCACCCGCGGTTGGTCCCTCCAAGCCGAAGGTTCGGCCCTGATCGAGTTCGGCAACACCAAGGTGCTGTGCACCGCCTCCTTCACCTCCGGGGTCCCGCGCTGGCTCAAGGGCGAGGGCACCGGGTGGGTCACCGGCGAATACGCGATGCTTCCCCGGGCCACGAACACCCGCAACGGCCGTGAATCGGTCAAGGGCAAGATCGGGGGGCGCACCCATGAGATTTCCCGGTTGATCGGCCGTTCGCTGCGTTCGGTCATCGACACCAAGGCCCTGGGTGAGAACACCATCGTGTTGGACTGCGACGTGCTCCAGGCCGACGGCGGAACCCGCACCGCGGCCATCACCGGCGCCTACGTTGCCCTGGCCGATGCCATCACCTGGGCCCGCGGCCAGAAGCTCATCGCCGCCAAGGCCAATGTGCTCACCGACAGCGTGTCGGCGATCTCGGTGGGCATCATCGATGGCACCCCGATGCTGGATCTTCCCTATGAGGAGGACGTGCGGGCCGAAACCGACATGAACGTCGTGGTCACCGGATCCGGTGACTTCGTCGAGGTCCAGGGCACCGCCGAAGGCGCACCCTTCAAGCGGGACGAACTCGATGCGCTGCTGGATCTGGCCCTGTCGGGGACCGCAGAGCTGGCGGTCATCCAGCGCGAAACCCTCGAGCAGTGATGGCGCCGTCCCCCCGGCTGGTCCTGGCCACCCACAACCAGGGCAAGTTGCGTGAGCTCCGCGAGCTGCTGCGCGGGCAGGTCCCCGGACTCGACGTGGACACCCAGGTCGTCGACGCCGGTGCCGTGGACGCCCCGGACGTCCGCGAAACCGGGGTGACCTTCGAAGCCAATGCCCTGCTCAAGGCCCACGCCGTGGCCGAAGCCACCGGGTTGCCGGCCATCGCCGATGATTCGGGCCTCTCGGTGGACGTCCTGGGCGGGGCGCCGGGGATCTTCTCCGCCCGCTGGTCGGGCCGCCATGGCGACGACGCCGCGAACCTGGCGCTGTTGCTGGCCCAACTGGCCGATGTTCCCGCCGAACACCGCGGCGGTGCCTTCGTCTGCGCCGCCGCCCTGGCCCTGCCCGACGGCACCGAACAGGTGGAACTGGGGCGCCTGGAAGGCACCGTGCTGGAAGCACCCCGCGGGCAGGGGGGATTCGGCTACGACCCGATCCTGCAACCCGTCGGTGAGGACCGTAGCTGCGCCGAGCTGGACAGTGCCGAGAAGAACGCGATCAGCCACCGCGGCCAGGCCTTCAGGGCCCTGCTGCCCCACCTCGTCGAGGTGCTGCGGGCCGGCTGATCCGTCGCCGAGTCTTCCGGGTGTAGGCGCCCGGCCAGACCAAGGAATCCCCCTGATCCGTCGCGGATCAGGGGGATTCGTGCATCCGGCTAGCTCCGGGCGGGTTTGCGGGCCTTGATCAGTTCCACGGCGATGGGCACGACCGAGAGCAGCACGATGGCCACGAAGATGATGTCGATGTTGTTCCCGACCCAGGTGTACTGCCCGAGCCAGTGGCCCAGCAGGGTCACTCCGACCCCCCAGAGCAGCGCCCCGACGAGGTTGAAGGCGATGAACGTGCGATAGTGCATCTTCGCGACCCCGGCGATGACCGGGACGAAGGTCCGCACGATCGGCACGAAGCGGGCCAGAATGACCGCCCGGCCGCCGAATCGCTCGAAGAATTCGTGGGCCTTGTCCACGTATTCCTTCCTGAAGAACCGCGAATCGGGTTTATTGAACACCGACGGCCCGGCCTTGTGGCCAATGAGATAGCCGGTCTGGTCCCCGGCGAAGGCGGCGATGAACACGCATCCGGCAAAGAACCACAGGTTCACGTCGATGGCCCCCGTGGCGACCAGCAGGCCCGCAGTGAACAACATGGAATCGCCGGGGAGGAAGAAGCCGACCAGCAGGCCGGTTTCGGCGAAGACGATGCCGCAGACCAGCAGGATGATCCAGGGCGCCAACCGTGGATCGCGCAGGAAGACATCGGGGTTCAGGAAGTCCGGCAGCAAGCCGGCCATCTGGGGCTGGAGGGTCACTGCGGCGTCCAGGGCCGGGCTCAGGGCGTCAATCATCACAGGGTCCAGCTTACCGGCGGGCTGGCCACCGGCTGGGACGAAAGAGGCCTTCGGGACAAAGTGTGGGCAGACTCCCAGCAATGCCCCGCTAAGGTGGTGGGGTGGCTTTGGACTTTACGGCGATCGATTTCGAGACGGCCAATGGATTTCGCGGGTCGGCCTGCTCCGTTGGCGTCACCCGCGTCCGTGACGGGGGGATCGTCGATGAGGCCTACTGGCTGATGCGCCCGCCCGAGGGGTTCGACCACTTCGATCCGCGCAACGTGCAGATCCACGGGATCACCGCCGATATGGTGGCCACCGCGCCCCGCTTCGGCGAGGTCTTCGGGGAACTGGCCTCCTTCATCGGTGCCGATACCGTCGTGGCCCATAACGCGGCCTTCGACCTCGGGGTCATCCGTTCCGCCCTGGAGGTCTCCGAACTGGCGGGCCCGGCCTACGATTTCGCCTGCACCGTGAAGCTGGCGCGCAAGACCTACTCGCTGCAGTCCTATTCGCTGCCCTTCGTCGCCGAAGCCGCGGGATCGCCGATGGAGAACCACCATGATGCCCTGGCCGACGCCAGGGCCTGCGCCTCCATCATGATCGACATCGGCCACCGGCATGCCGTGGACTCGGTCTCCCGGGCCGCCGGCGCCGCCCGCGTGGCGATGGGCCATGCCGCGGCCTACGCGCCGGGGGACGGCCTGTCCAAGGCGACGGTCTCGGCCAGGGAACGACTGGCCGCCGGAATGCTGGTCCCCGCCCAACCGACCTGGGCCGGAGGCTGGCCCAGCGAAGGGGAGAACCCGCCGCCGAACCCCGGGGCCGACCCCGCGCACCCGCTCTACGGGGAGACGGTGGTCTTTTCCGGGAACCTGTCCATCACCCGGCAGGAAGCCAAGAACCGGGCGGCGGAGAACGGGGCCACCTGTGCCAGCCGGGTCACCCGCGCCACCACGGTGCTGGTCGTCGGCGACGGCTTCGTCCCCGGGGATCTGCACACGACCCGCCTGACGACCAAGGTCAAACATGTCCTGCGGTTGCGCGAGGCCGGACGCGGGATCTCCCTGCTGTCGGAAGGTGAGTTCCTGCAACTGGTCGACGGGTTCCGGCTCGCCTGATCAGCCCGCCGGTTCCGGGGCAGCGCCGAGGACGGCTTCGACCCACCGGTGGTGCATCTGGTGGATGACCGAATCCACGGCGGACTGCGGCCGGCCGTCCGCCGGCCGATATCCGCGGGCCGAGGCCACCAACGCCGCCGCGTAGCCTGCCGTATCAGGATCCGGTGCCGACCCCAGACGCCGGACGACGCCGGGGACCCCACCGGTTTCGGACAATCCGGAGGCCATCTCCTCGAGGGCGGCCGCCAGGGCGGCACCCAGGGCGGTGGAGGAGGTCCCCTCGTCCTGCGCCAACTGCTCCAGCAGCTCCTGCCAACGCTGCGTCGCCTCCACGCCCAGGTCCAGGCCGGCCCGGACCGCCAGCGCCGCCGATGCGGCAGCCCGGTGGGCCGCGGGGGCACCATGGGTCAGGGCCGCGGCATCGGAGGCGAGCCGTGCCGTCGTGCCCTCATCGACCCGCGGCAGCAGGGCCATGACCGCTGCCCGCGGCAGGACCCCCGGACCATCCGCCGTGGGGTGGGCCGGCCGACCGGTACTGGCCATCTCCGGGTCGGACAGGGCCGTGCGGTTCTGTGGATCCCCCGGGGCCAGGTTCGGGGCCGGGAGCACACCGGTGTCGGCGAAGGCGGCGTCGATCCACCGCGGCAGTGGTTCCGGGGCCCCTTCGGGGAAGGAACCGGTGACGGCGTGCCTCCAGCGCAGCCCGGCCAGCCACAGGCAGGCCGCCTCATCGGAGGCGACCCCGTCATTGGCCCATTCGACGGCTTCGAGGAGGCCATCGAGCAGGAACAACTGCAGGGTCTCCGTCTCACCCGGGGCGTCCAGGGCCCTGGCTGCGGTGGCGCCGGCGGCCGTGGCCTGCAGGATGGCGAGCACCCGGTCGGAGAATTCGGGGCGTGGTTCGAGGTTTTGCGGCGTCTGGTTCACCCGGACAGTCTAGGAGATGGCCCGGCGAATCTAGCCTTGCTCCGGTGACTGCGCATAGATCTTTTCGACGAACGGACGCGAACGTTGGGTGAAGATCCCGCGCTTGAGCTTCATGGTGGGAGTCATGATTCCGCTGGCTTCGCTGAGATCGGTCAGCAGCGGGAGGAACTTTCGGACCTGCTCGGGACGGGACACTTTCGAATTCGCCTTGCTGACCGTCTGATTGAGTACTTCGAGAAGTCCGTGCTCCTCGATGGTGACCGCCCCACCTGTCTCGGGGATTCGAAGGCCCGCCAGTCGGGTGACCCCGTGTCGATGGGCCCAATCGATGACGGCTTCGAAGTCAAGGAGCAGCAGGCCGCCGAGAAAAGGGCGGCCTTCTCCCACCATCACGGCATGGGCGATGAGGGGATCATTTTCGACGTATCCTTCCCAGATGGTGGGGGAAACGGTTTTGCCGCCTGCTGTGACGACGACATCCTTGATGCGCCCCTTGAGGGTCAGCTGCCCGCGCTCATCGAGCTCGCCGAGGTCACCGGTGCGGAAGAAGCCGTCGATGAAGGCCTCGGTGTTGTCCGCGGGTCTGTTGTATCCGGAAAAAACACCGGCCCCGCGAGCCAGGACCTCGCCCTGATCCGAAATGCGGACTGTGGTTCCCGGCATGGGCACTCCCACGGAACCTGCCGTGATTGCTCCAGGAAGGTTTCCGGTCAGCGGAGCCGTGGTTTCAGTGAGTCCGTATCCTTCAATGACGGGTAATCCTAGACCGCGGAAGAACAGCGATAGTTCAGCGTCCAGCGCCGCGGCACCGGAGAGGAGATAGCCCAGGCGCCCACCGACCAGTTTTCTGATCCGGGCATAGAACAATCCATCAAAGAGGGCGTGCTTGATCCGGAGCCCGAGCCCGGCTCGTGCTGCCGGATGTGTATCGCGACGCTCTGCCAGCCGGCCCCATTGCACCGCGGTGTCCTGTGCCACCTTCCAGAGGGGGCCGAGATGTTTTGCCTCGGCGGCTGCTGCAGCGGATGTCCGTATTTTTTGCAGAACACGCGGGACCACCACCAAGAAGGTGGGTTTCAGTGCGCCTAGAGCCGGTACCACCTCACGAGTGTCGCCCAGGTGGGCAATGCGCATGCCGTTGGCCAGACAGATCAGTTGGAGCCCGCGGGCCAGTACGTGGGCCATCGGGAGGAAAATCACCGTGTTGCCGGATTCCTGGACCACCTCACCGTAGGATCCGGCCACATTCAGTACCTGGTTGACGAAGTTCCCATGGGTGATGAGCGCACCCTTGGGTGCAGCGGTGGTCCCCGAGGTGTAGACGATGGTTGCCACCGCATCCAGTGTGGCCACCAGCCGTCGTTGCTCCAGGGCCTCATCGGTGATGTGTTCGCCGCTGTGCACCAGAACGTCCAGGGACGATTCAGTGTTCGGATCCATCGTCCAGATGCGCCCATCGGCCATGCCGGCTTGCTCGAATCCCTGTTTGAGTATCCGGGCGTGTTCCGTCGTGCCGGCCACACCGAAGCGCACGTCGGCGTCGGTGATAATGGCCGATATCTGGTTGACCGCCGCGGTCTCGTAGAGGGGAACGATGACGGCGCCGGCGAACCAGGCGGCCATGTCCGCCAGGGCCCATTCATAGCGGGTGGGCGAGATGATGGCGATGGATTGACCGGGCTGCAGGCCCGAAGCCATGAAGCCTTTGGCCAGGGCTCGGACCTGCCCGACGAACTCTCTGGTGCTCACTTGGTCCCAGGGATCCGTGATCGCTGCGCCGGCGGAACGAACTTCGAAGGCTATGTGGTGGGGCGAAGTCCTGAGCCGTTGCATCAGGAGCTCTGTTGCGTTTCGATAAATGGTTGGACCCACCAGGGGCGGCGTGGTGAACTCTTTCACGGGGTGTCCTCATTAGACAGTGTGTGCAGGTGGTTGCGCATCAGGACTTGGGTAGCGTCAAGAAAGTTGCTGACGATGGTGCTGTGCTCAACGGGTAGGCCCTGGAGCTGTTCGTAGAGGGCAGTGGCCAGCGGATGGGTCGGGTCCAGGATTCCCTGGAAGGCCGTGTTGGTTGCCGTCAACATGACATGGCGCCTGTCTGCCGCGCCCCGGTTGCGGGTGAGGTAGCCTCCCAGCTCCAGACGGTTGGTGATGGCCGTAGTGGTGGCCGCGGTGGAGCCCAGCTCCAGCGCGAGATTCCCCGAAGTCATCGGCCCTGACTGGGTCAGCACCGAAAGGGCACGGAAATCCGTGAGATTCAGGCCCAATCCCAGAGCCGTTTCCCGCTCGCTTTCGCGGGCCAGAATCAACATTTGCTGCAAGGTCGTGGCGACGGAAAGGTGGGACAACATGGCGGCTTCCGTTCCTTAAGAGCAGGCTTCGAGTATAGTCAAGATTCTTTGATCATCAAAAGATTGAATGAAATTTTATCGGTAGCATCGCCTCCGCGAAAGCTCCGCATGGCAGAGAGGAACTTTTCCGTGAAAAAGTCTGAGCGCACGGCGCTGATCACGTTGCCCATCGTGCTGATCATCGGAGCCTTGCTTGCTGCTGCCGGCAGCAGTGGCGGTATCACCCTGGGAGTGATCCCCGTCTTTGCCCTGGCCGTGGGCATGGCCATCGTGATCCAGTGGATGGCTTTTATCCCTGCGTTTTTGGCGCAGACCGAAAAGTACTATGACCTCACCGGCATGCTGAGCTATGTGGCGATTACCGTCATGATTCTTGTGGCCCTTCCAGATATCGACGCGCGTTCCCTGATCCTGGCCACGATAGTTCTCATCTGGACGTTGCGGCTCGGACTCTTCTTGTTCCGTCGTATCAGCCGAGCGGGCAAGGATGACCGTTTTGACCAGATCAAGCCCTCCTTCGTCAGGTTCCTGAGCACGTGGACGCTCCAGGGGTTGTGGGTCACCTTCACCGCGGCCGCGGCGTGGGTGGCCATGACGTCGGATCACCGAGTTCCCCTGGACGGTTTTGCGCTCGTTGGCGTCCTGCTGTGGATGCTCGGGTTCGGTCTGGAAGTGGTGGCCGACCAGCAGAAATCGCGGTTCAACGCCGACCCGTCGAAAAAAGGAGGATTCATTTCCTCCGGCCTGTGGTCGACCTCGCGCCACCCCAACTACTTCGGTGAGATCCTGCTGTGGATCGGCGTCGCCATCGTCGCCTTCCCGGCACTTGAAGGATGGCAGCTGGTGGCACTGATTTCACCGGTCCTGGTCATTCTGCTCCTGACCCAGGTCAGCGGGGTGCCCCTGTTGGAAAAGAAGTCCGATGCCAAGTGGGGCGGCCAAGCAGACTATGAGGCCTATAAGGCAAGGACCCCGGTCCTGGTTCCTCGGATCTGGTAGCCGGTTCCAAGGCGCCGAAGGCCGTGATCCGTGGAATCACCTGGACCCGGCAGGAAAATCCGCGCCATGGTGCGGGGGTGCGGTGTCCGGGTCACCCGACCGGTCCAGAGGATCGTCGGGTGACCTCCCGCCGGCCTAGGACTTGGTGGTGTAGTTGCTTTGGCGTTCCAGGATGGTGGTCACAGTGGTCTCATGCCAGACGGTCGAGTCGGTGAAACAGGTGACGACCTTCCACCCGGACAGGGCATGCTCGTTGAGACTGGCTTCAAGATCCGAGGGTTTGAAATCCGGGTAGTCCTTGATCCTGTCGGTGATGACTTTATATTCATGCATGGCCGGTCCTCCTCGCGGCGAGTGGCGAAGCCCGTTGACGCCCCGATGTCGTGGAGAACACGTCGAACGTGTTGGTCAACAACGAGAACCACGTTCCCGAGGGCGACGGTCCTTAATTCATTAACCAACTTCCCGGCGCCAAAGTCCAGAGGTCCGACCACTCCGGCGGGACGCCCGGTCGGAGGACGGATCAGATGATGATCCTCAAAGGCTCTTCCAGCGTGCGTTTGAGATCGCGCAGGAACGCCGCCGAAACGGCGCCGTCCAGGACCCGGTGGTCGGAGGTGAGGGTGATCTTCATGATCCGGCGGCTGGAGAGCTTCCCGTCCTGCACGTAGGGCTCCTCGGTGGTGGCGCCCACTGCCAGGATCGCGGCCTCGGGTGGATTGATGACCGCGGTGAAGTTGTCGATGCCGAACATGCCCAGGTTGCTGATCGAGAAGGTCCCGCCGCTGAATTCGGCCGGGGCCAGCTTGCCGTCCCGGGCCTTCGTGGCCAAGGCCCGGGTTTCCGTGGAGATCACATCGAGGCCCTTGGTGGCGGCGTTGCGGACGACCGGGACGATCAGCCCGTCATCCAGGGCCACCGCCACCCCGATATGTGCCCGCGGATGCTGGAGGATCTTGTCCCCGGCCCAGGAGGCATTGACCTGGGGGTGGTCCTCCAAGGTCAGGGCGCACGCCTTGACCAGCAGGTCGGTCACGCTGATCCTGGTCCCGGTGTCGGCGAAGCGTTCATTGATCTCGGCGCGCAGGGCGAAGAGCCGGTCCACGGCCACCACATTGGTCAGGTAGAAGTGCGGGGCGCCAGCGCTTTCGGTGAGTCGTTCGGCCATCACCTTGCGCATCATCGTCAGGGGAACCTCCACCGATTCCGTCTCATCCGTGGAGGTATTGCTCGCCGCGGTCTTCCCTGCGGGCTGCTGCGGGGCGGTGTCGGCCTGGGCGGCCACCGCGGCTTCGACATCGGCCCTGACGATCCGACCGCCTGGGCCGGTCCCGGTGATCGACGCCGGATCGATGCCATGCTGTTCGGCGATCCTGCGGGCGAGCGGGGAGGCGAGCAGGCGTCCGCCGGTGGCCCCGGTCGGGGGGCGAGGCTCCATGGTCCCGGGCGTCGAAGTCCCCTCGGCGGGCCGTGGCGCGGGGGCGCTTTCGGACGCCGGTGCGGGGGCGTCCTTCGGGGCGGCAGGGGACGGGGCGTCGGCACCGGGCACGGTCCCGGCCCCCGAGCCGATGAAGGCCACGGGTTCCCCGATGGCGACCATGGTGCCTTCCTCGACCAGGATCTTCTCCAGGACCCCGTCGTCGAAGGCCTCGAGATCCATGGTGGCCTTATCGGTGTCGATTTCGGCGAGGACATCGCCTTCGCTCACCGCGTCCCCGACCTTCTTGACCCAGCGGCTGAGGACACCTTCTTGCATCGTGTCGGACAGGCGGGGCATGTTCACCTCGGGCATCGCGGTCTCCTATCGTGTGAAACTGGTGGCGGCGAGCAGTTCGCGGACGACCCGGATCAGGTCCTTCGCGGTGGGCAGTGCCGCGCTTTCCAACGGCTTGGCATAGGGCAGCGGGATCTCGGCCGCCGCCACCCGGCGGACCGGGGCATCCAGGTAGTCGAAGGCCCCCTCCATGAGGGTGGCCGAGATCTCGGCTCCGATACCGTAGCTGAGGCAGTCGTCCTCGAGCACCACGGCCCGGCTGGTCTTGCGGACCGAGGCGCAGATGGTTTCCCGGTCCAGCGGCCGAAGGCTACGCAGATCCACCACTTCCAGCGAGATGCCTTCTTCTTCAAGCTGCCGGGCCACTTCCAAGGCCACGGTGGTGGCCCGCGAATAGGTGATGACGCTGAGGTGCTTGCCCTCCTTGGCAATGGAGGCCTTGCCGATCTCGGCGACCTGGTCGCCGTCGGGGACTTCTCCGCGGGTGTTGTAGAGCGCGAGGTTCTCCAGGAAGATCACCGGGTCGTCGTCGCGGATCGCCGCGATCAGCAGGGCCTTGGCGTCCGCAGGGGAGGAGGGGGCCACGACCTTGAGCCCGGGGATGTGGGCGTACCAGACCTCCAGGTTCTGGGAGTGGGTGGCCGCCAGCTGCTGGCCGCCCCCGCCGGGCATGCGGATGACCATCGGCACCGAGCTCTGGCCGCCGAACATGCCATGGATCTTCGCGGCATGGTTCACGATCTGGTCGATGGCTATCAGCGAGAAGTTCAAGGTCATGATCTCCACGACCGGACGCATCCCGAGCATCGCCGACCCCACGGCGGCGCCGACGAAACCCTCTTCGGCGATCGGGGTGTCCAGCACCCGGCGGGGCCCGAATTCGTCCAGCAGCCCGGCGGTGATCTTATAGGAGCCTTCGAACAGGCCGATCTCCTCGCCGATGAGCAGGACGTTCTCGTCACGGCTCAACTCGGACCGCAGGGCGTCGTTCAGGGCCTGCCGGTACGTGGTGTCGGTCATCTGGGCTCCTTCTTCGCCGGTCATGGCATACCGGTCACTGGGTGGCCGGGCAGGGTGTCGGGGGAATTGGGGACGGGGGTGGCGTAGGCGTAGTCGAAGAGCTGATCGGGGGTCGGATCCGGGCTGGCCTCGGCGAAGGCCACGGCGGCGTTGACCGCTTCACGGGATTCGGTGTCGATCTGTTGGGCCAGGGATTCCTCCAGCACCCCCGAATCCAGCAGCTGCTGGCGGAAGGCCGGGACCGGATCCGCGGCCTGGGCGTGCTCGACGTCCTCCCGGGAACGGTATTGGGCGGGATCGACCACCGAGTGTCCGCGCAGGCGTGAACTCATCAACTCCAGCAGGAAGGGCTGGCGTTCCCGGCGGGCCCGGTCCAGGGCCCGGGTGGCGGCGTCGTGGACGGCCACCACGTCGTTGCCATCGACCCGTTCACCGGGGATGCGGTAGGAGCAGCCGCGTTTATATAGTTCGGGTTCGCCGGCGGCGGCCTCGACCGTGGTGGCCATGCCCAACCCGTTGTTGATGATGACGTACACGATCGGCAGGTTCCAGACGGCCGCCAGGTTCAACGATTCATGGAAGGCACCGATGTTGGTGGTGCCGTCGCCCATCTGGCACATGACGGCTTCGGCCTCGGGCCCGGGGTCCCCCCGGTAGGTCAGTGCCAGTGCGGCCCCGGTGGCGGGAGGAAGTTGTCCGCCCACGATGCCGTAGCCGCCGAGCATGCGGGTTTCGGTGTCGAACATGTGCATGGAACCGCCGCGGCCCTTGGAGACCCCGGTGCTCTTGCCGAATAGTTCGGCCATGACCGCCCCGGTGCTCATTCCACGGGCCAGGGCATAGCCGTGGTCGCGGTAGTTGGTGAAGAGGTAGTCCCGGGGTTGCAGCGCGGTCATCAGTCCCACGACGCTGGCTTCCTCACCGAGGTTGAGGTGGCAGTACCCGCCGATCTTCGCCCGCTTGTACATCTGGTCGGCCGTCAACTCGAATCTGCGGATCAGTGCCATCTGCCGGTAGTACCCGATCAGTGTCTGCGCGTCCTCCTGCCCGGCAGTACGCTGTTCCTTCCGATCAACCATCATGTTCCTCCGTTGCTGGACTGCCTCCGTACCGTTGCCCCCGGGGCGGTCAGGGGCCGGGGAGCTGTTCCTGAAGCCTGAAGATGCCGGTGCCCCCGCAGGTGGGGCAGTTCTCGGGCGGTTCCATCCCCCGGGCCGGTTCGCCGCAGGTTCCACACGCCCATTCGGTGGTCAGCAGTGCCACGACGTCGCGGCGGCTGACGATTCCGGCCAGGACGCCGGTGTCCATGACGGGAAGGCGACGCATCCGCTGATCCACCAGCAGGGCCCGGATATCGGAGATCGGGGTGTCCACGGACACGCTGATGACCCCCGGGCTCATCACTTCGGAGGCGGTGGTCCCGGTCTTGGCGAGCACATCGTATTCGCTGACCAGCCCCAGCACATGCCCGGACTCCTCCACGACGGGCAGGGCGCTGATGCGGTGCCTGCCCAGCAGTGCGGCGATCTGATCGACGGGGGTGCCGGGGGAGACCGTGACCACGGGGGTGCTCATGATGTCTGCGGCCGTGGTCGGGATTCGTGCCCCGGCCGGGTCAAGATGCTCGGAAGCATCCCGGGAAACGCCTGTGCCGGTAGGTTCGCTCATACCCTCAGTGTGCCCCCACCGGCCGAGACTGGCCAGCAATGGTGACGGACAGACCACCGACGACGCAGAAACCCGCCACGAGTCCTGCTGCCCGGCGGCCCTGGATCCACGGTCGACGGCCCCCTGGTCCCACCTGTCGGTGGCGCTCGATAGTGTGGGGCCATGCGGATTCTGCACACCTCCGACTGGCATCTGGGCCGGTCCTTCCATGGCGCCGGGCTCCTGGAGGCCCAACGCGGTTTCGTCGAGGCCCTGCTCGAGACGGTGAAGACCGAACGGGTCGACGTCGTCCTGATCGCCGGGGACATCTACGACCGGGCCCTGCCCGCGGTCGATGCGGTCACCGTGTTCGACGACGCCGTCTTCCGGCTGCGCGAGGCCGGGGCCACCGTCGTGGCCACCAGCGGCAACCACGATTCGGCCCTGCGGCTGGGGTTCGGCTCCCGTCTGCTCGGGCACGCTGGGCTGCACCTGCGCACCCGTCCGGCGGAACTGGATACCCCGGCCCTGGTCGAAGCCGAGGATTTCACCTTGGCCATCTACGGGCTGCCCTATCTTGAACCACGGATGGTCGCGGCGCAGTTCGGGGTCGAGAAGCCAGGACACCAACCGGTGGTCCGGGCGGCCATGGATCGGGTCCGCGCCGATCTGGCCACCCGACGGGCCGGGACCAAGAAACCCATCCGCTCCATCGTCATGGCCCACGTCTTCGCCGCCAACGGCCAAGCCAGCGACTCCGAACGGGAACTGAGCATCGGGGGACTGGACATCGTGCCCACCGAGGAATTCTACGGTCTGGACTACGCAGCCCTGGGGCACCTGCACGGCCGGCAGCGCCTGGCCGAGACCATCCGATATTCGGGGTCGCCGATCGCCTACTCCTTCTCCGAAGCGACCCACCGCAAGGGGGCCTGGCTACTGGACGTAGACGCCGAGGGCATCTCCTCCGTCGAGGCCGTGGACTGGCCCGCCGCCACCGAACTGCGCGTCCTGCGCGGTCCCCTCGAGGAGCTCCTCGCCGACCCCGGGCTGGCAGGAGCCGAAGCCGCCTGGTGCCAAGTGACGCTGACCGACCGCGACCGGCCCTCCCAGGCGATGGAACGGCTGCGCGGCCGCTTCCCGGGCACCCTGGTCCTGAACTTCGAGCCCGAAGGCCGTCCGGCAGAGGTCGACCGCAGCTACCGGGACCGGTTGGCGGCAGCCGAGAGCCCATTGGAGGTCTGCACGGGATTCATCGACCACGTCCGCCAACGCCCCCCGTCGGAGCCCGAGGCCGCCTTGTTGGGCCGGATCCTCGAGCAGGCCACCAGCGGGCAGGTGGAACGATGAGGGTCCACCACCTGCAGATCGCCGCCTTCGGTCCATTCGCCGCCCGGCAGGACATCGACTTCGACGAACTCTCCGCCGCCGGGCTGTTCCTGCTCAACGGGGAAACCGGTGCCGGCAAGACCAGCATCCTCGACGCCATCTGTTATGCCCTCTACGCAGGGCTTCCCGGGGCGAGGGAGGGGACGAAATCGTTGCGTAGCGACCATGCGGGACCGGCGGATGAGCCGGAGGTCGTCCTGGAGTTCAGCACCGGGGGACGCCGATTCGAGGTCCGAAGATCACCGGCCTGGCAACGTCCTTCCAAACGCGGGGCCGGCCGGACGACGACGGCCCAGGCACAGAGTCGGTTGCGTGAACTCGTGGAGGGTCAGTGGCAGGAGATCTCCACCCGCAACGATGAGGTCGCCGCCGAATTGCGGGGGGTCATCGGCCTGGGCAAGGACGAATTCACCCGGGTCGCCATGCTGCCCCAAGGGGCGTTCGCCGCCTTCCTCCGGGCCAAGGACAAGGAACGCGAGGAACTACTCAAGACACTGTTCGACACCCGGCTCTACGGAAGTGTCGAGACACTGCTGGCCGAGGAACTCACCACGGCCAGAACGGCGGCCGAGGAAGCCGAACGCGCCCGGGGGGAAGCCGTCGGCCAACTGATCGAAGACGCCACCGCCTCCCTGACCACAGAGGAGGGGGAATCCCCGTTCGACCGGGACCCCGACGATCCCGAGGCGGCAGACGGGGACCGGCCGGCGCCACAGGAACTGCCCAGTGCCGAACTACTGGCACTGCTGGAGGCGCGGCTGGACGAACACACGGCACGGCTGGACGCCGAACGAACGGCGGCGGATGCCGCCGCGACGCAGGCCAGGAACACCGCAACCGAGCTCGCCGAAGCCGGGGAACGCCACCGGGCGCTGGCCGAACTGGAGCGGTTGCGTGCCGCGCATGCCGAACGCAGCGGGCAGGTGGCCGCCCTGGCCGCCACGGTGGCATTGGATGAGCGGGCTGCGGCATTGCAGCCCACCCAGACGGCACGACGCCGGGCGGAACAGGCCGTCCAGGACGCGGAGCAGACCTTGGAATCGGCCCAGACAGCCGCCGGCGAGGGACTGGCCGGCAGCTACCTCGCCGCGGCGACGGGCCAGGACACCGGAGCGGGACCGGAATCCGAGGGCCGGGCCGCGGAGCCCGGGGCCACGGAACTCTCCCGTCAGGCCGCCGAAGCGGCTGCGCAGGTCACCGGCGATGCCGCGGTGCTGGAAGCGGCCCTGCCCGAGGAGAGGGAGCTGGACGAGAAGGAAGCCGAATTGGCGGCCGCCCGCGCCGACCACCAACGACGGACGGCGACCCAGGCCGAAGCACTGGGCGAACTGGAGAAGCTCGGTGCCTCGTTGCCGGGGCTGCGGGAACGGGCCGGCGCCCTGTCCGGGACCGCCGATGCCCTGCCGGCGTTGACGGCTACCCGCGATCGGGCCGCCGAGCAGGTCGCCGCGGTCACGGCCCGCCACGCCGCCGACACCGAAGCAACCCGGGCCCACACCGTGTGGGCCCGGGCCAAGGACGGACAACTATCCGCCCGGGAACGACTGCTCGACCTCGGGCGGACCCGACTGGCCCAGGCGGCCGCGGCATTGGCCCGGGAACTGGTGGCCGGACAGGCCTGCCTGGTCTGCGGCTCGGCCGAGCACCCCAACCCCGCCACGGTGGAGGACGGCGAACTCGTCGAGGAGGAGGACGAGGACGATGCCCGACGGCTGGCCGCCGAAGCCGATGCCGCCGAAGCCACCGCCGCCTCCGGGCTCCACGCAGCCCGCGAGGCCGCCTCCCGGGCGGCGGGACAGGCCGGGGAATCCACGACGGAGCAGGCGGAACAAGCCCTGGCCGACGCCGAGAAGGCATTGGCCGAGGCGACCGAATCCGCCGCACAGGCCCAACGCTCCCGGACGGCCCTGGAGGAGGCGACCGGGGAATTCGAGCGCCTGCGCGCGAGCACCACGGCCGAGGCCACGGCGCTGAGCGTCCTGGAAGGAACCGTCGACCAACTGGGCCAACGGATCACCACCGTGGACTCCCGGCTGAAGCGGTTGCGCGGCGACGAGGAATCCCTGCAGGCCCGCCACCGGTTGCTGTTGGAAGCACGCCGGGTGCTGGAGGACCTGGCCCGGGCGGCGCGTGGGCTCGAGACGGCCCGGCGCGGCCTGGCAACAGCCACCGAGAGCTGGCAGACCGAACGCCGGGAGGCCGGATTCGACGATGACACCAGCTGGGCCGCGGCACTGCTCGAACCGCACGCCAGGACCAGCGCCCAGGCAGGGATCGCCGACCACACCGCCGAGGGGGTGCGGATCGAGACCTTGGCCGGAACCGTCGCGGTCGCCCGGGCCAGGACCGAGGTCGAGGCGGGCTTCGAGGTCCCGGGCCAGCAGGAACTGGAGGCCGCCGCGGCTGCCGCCGCCGCCACCGCGACGTCGCGCGATACCGTGCTCCAACGAGATGCCGTCCTGCGCGCCTATGCCGGACGGTTCGAACGACGCAGTGAACGGCTCCGCGGGCTGGAAACCAGCCAAGGGGCCGTGCTGGAGCGCTACGAGCGGGTGAAATCCTTGGCCGATATCGCCCGGGGGATGGGGGAGAACCGGT
Source organism: Arthrobacter sp. 179 (assembly GCF_052379645.1). Classification (NCBI taxonomy): domain Bacteria; kingdom Bacillati; phylum Actinomycetota; class Actinomycetes; order Micrococcales; family Micrococcaceae; genus Arthrobacter; species Arthrobacter sp. 179. Next base: position 85,676 of record NZ_JBQSYU010000008.1, read on the forward strand.
TCAAGATGACCCTGTCCACCTACGTCCTGGCCGCCCGGCTGGAGGCCGTGGCAGCCGCCGCCACCGAACGGCTGCTGGTCATGAGCGCCGAACGCTATTCACTGGTCCACGACGACAGCCCCAAGGGCAACGCCAAATCCGGGCTGGGGCTCCATGTGCTCGACGCCTGGACCGGCCAGCGTCGGGACACCCAGACGCTCTCCGGAGGCGAGTCCTTCATGGCCTCCTTGGCGTTGGCCCTGGGGCTGGCCGATGTCATCCAACAACAGTCGGGAGGCATCGACATCGAGACCCTCTTCGTCGACGAAGGCTTCGGTTCCCTCGACGAAGGGGCGTTGGAAACGGTCATGGATGCCCTCGACGGGCTGCGCCGCGGGGGCCGCGTCGTCGGCCTGGTCAGCCATGTCGCCGAGATGAAGCAACGCATCCCGGCCCAGTTGAGGGTCCGCAAGGAGCGCACCGGATCCACGGCCGAAGTGGTCATGGCCGACACGGTAGAATAGGAAACGCACAGGGTAGGGCGCTCCGGGTGGCTGGGACGGGCGCACCTTGAAGGACCCGTGAAACACATGAACACCGATCCCTCGGCGCCCGCCACGGGCACACCCCCCGAGAACGCAATCACCGGTTCCGGCGGCAGCTTCCGCAGCTTGCTGGAACTGGCAGGCCCGGGATTCTTCCCGCTTGCCTTCTTCGCCCGGCTGCCGTTGGCCATGCTCACCATCGGCACCCTGACACTGATCAGCACCGCGACCGGCTCCTATGCCAGCGGCGGGGTCGCCGCCGGAGCGGTGGGGGTGGGCTCGGCCATCGGCGCGCCGATGATCGGCTACGCCGCCGACCGGTGGGGCCAGCGTCGGGTCCTGGTGCCGGCGGCCCTGCTGCACGCGGTCGTGGTCTCCGCGCTGATCCTTACCGGCCTGGGGGTCATCGAATCCGGGTCACCGCTGCTGGTCATCATCATCTCCTTCGTCGCCGGGGCGAGTTGCCCCCAGGTCGGCCCGCTGGCCCGGGTGCGCTGGATGGCCCTGACCCAGGGGCGCTCCCGTGGCCGGCGCGAACTCGAAACCGCACTGAGCTATGAAAGCACCGTGGACGAACTGACCTTCGTCATGGGGCCGGCGTTGGTCGGTGTGCTGGCGTCGCTCGTGGCCCCCTGGCTCCCGCTGGCCCTGGCCGCCCTGCTGACCGCGGCCCTGGTTCCGGCCTTTGCGGTCCACCCCACGGCCAACGCCATTGAACTCCAGCAGCCCGGCGCCGAGCCGGTCCCCGGATCCGGGTGGATCACCGCCCGGGTGGTGCGCGTCGGACTCTGCGTACTGGGCATGACCGGGATGGGCACCCTCTTCGGTTCCGTCTCGGCCGGCGCCGTGTCCTATGCGGGACTCTTCGGCAATGCCAGTGCCGGAGGCCTGCTGTATGCCGCCCTGGGGCTGACCTCGGCCGTCGCCGCCCTCTCCGTCTCGCTCTGGCCCCGTGGCTGGGCGCAGCCGGTGCGCTGGGCGGTATGCGCCGCGCTGCTGATCCCGTTGGCCCTGCTGCTGCAGGTGCCCCAGACGATCGGGACGATGGTGGTGTTCCTGTTGCTGATCGGCCTGCCGATCGGGCCGATCCTGGTCACGATCTTCACCGTCGGGGGAGACGTGGCACCGATCGGAAGGATGGGCACCGTCATGACGATGCTCGCCAGCGGGATCGTCGTGGGCACCGCCATCGGCAATGGTTTCGCCGGGGTCCTGGCCGATGTGGTGGGGCCCCAGGGGGCGTTCCTGGTGGCCGCTGCCGCCGCGATCGTCCTCTTCCTCTCCGGGGTGGGAACCTACGCCCTGGGGCGGGTGCCGCGCACCGAAGGCGCCTGACCGGCCCAGGCCCGGGGGAGCTATGCGCCCAGGGCGACCTCGACGGAGGCCGCGGCCGCGGCCACGCGTCGGCCCAGGGCATCGGCGTGGACGTCGTGGGCTGCCGTGGCATAGACGACCGCCACCGCCGCCGGGGTCTGGCCGGGGACCTGGAGGGCGGCGGCGATCGAGGAGACCCCGGGGATGACTTCATCCAGGCTCGTGGCATAGCCGTCCGTCCTTGCCTGCTCCGCGGCGGCGCGCCAGGGATGTTTCGGGGCGACCTCCTCCCAGCCGGTGCGTGAATAGGCGGACTGGATCGCGATGCCCGGGGCCCCGTGGGTCAACGGGTGCCGGGAGCCGGGGCGCTGCATGACGGTGGCGGTGCTGTGCCGGGGTTCGACGGAGACCAGGGTGATGCAGTCCTCGTGGTCCCAGACGGCCAAAAACGCCGTCATTCCCAGCTCGTTGGCCAACGCGGTCAGCTCCGGCAGGGCGGCGCTTTGCAGATCGCGTTGGACCCCCCGGGCCAAGGAGGCCAGACCCGGGGCGCCTTCGAGGCGTCCGGTGTTGTCCCGACGGACCAGGGCATGGTCCTCCAGGGTGCGCAGGATCCGGTAGGCGATGGAGCGGTGGACGCCCAGCTCGTCGGCGAGCTCGGCGATCGTGGGAGGCTCTGGCCGGTCGGTGATGATCTCCAGGGCGCGGAGCCCCCGGGACAGGGTCTGCGCAGGGGAGCCGGCCGGGGGGTTCTGGGACACGGGGACCGCCTTTGCCTTGAGGACCGGGGTGTGGGCTCTTGTGCCCTGCAGGACCCCGGGATACGTTTGGAATAGTTCCCTCATGGAACCAGAAGTTCGAATATAGAATACCGGTGGTCGTGAAGGCAAGACGCCGATCGTCGGTGACGGAGGATCGAGCATGGACGCCTCCCCGAAGGACGAAGTGGCCGAAGGCGGCCTTCCGCACCGGATCGGGACCACCGACCCGCGACATTTCCGGGGCAGCCTGGGGCGCTTCGCCACCGGGGTGACCATCGTGACCTTCGATGGATCCACCAAACGCCATGGCATCACCGTGAACTCCTTCACCTCGGTCTCGATGGACCCGCCCCTGGTGCTGGTCAGCATCGCCCGCAGCACCCGGGCGCACGACGAGCTGGCAGGCCGGCCCTTCACCGTGAACATCCTCGGCGCCGAGCAGCAGGCCCTGGCCCTGCATTTCGCCGGCAAGCCCGGGCCGGACCCCGTGTGGGTCGAAGGCGAGACCGCCCCGCGGCTCGCGGGTGTGCTGGCGCATTTCTCCTGCAACCCCTGGGCCGCCTACGACGGCGGCGACCACACCCTGTACCTGGGCCAGGTCGAGGACTTCAACTACCGCGCCGGGGACGCCCTGGCTTTCGCCAATAGCGCCTTCACCACCATTCCCGGCAGCCAGCTCGGGGTCGAAGAACTCCTGTGATCCGCCGGGGCGCAACATCCTGAACGAGCCTCCGGAAGCCCTTGACAGGAACGGGCGAACTGATACCGCCGGAAATGCGTTCCCTACCGGGTCGAGCGGGCCGGAAGGCGTTGCCGTCATCCGAGAGAAATACGTGAAATGTTGACGGGAAATTGACGAACTTTTCGGCTACGATGAGTTGGATCACATTTACCGTCCGTTCGGTCGGTTATGCACCTAGCGCGGAGAGCGCAGAACACTGGAGTTCGCATGTCCCTGTCAGCCGCAGCACCGACTGCAGCCACCCGGCGCGAGGAACGCAAGGTCCTGGCCGGAACCCTCGTCGGAACCACCATCGAATGGTATGACTTCTTCATCTACGCCCAGGCCGCAGGACTGGTCCTGGGCCCCTTGTTCTTCGCCCCGCTGGGGGAAACCGGAGCACAGCTGGCCTCCTGGGCCTCCATCGGTATCTCGTTCCTCTTCCGCCCGCTCGGCGCCATCGTCGCCGGACACCTGGGCGATAAGCTCGGACGCAAGAAGATGCTGGTCTTCACCCTGGTCATGATGGGCATGGCCACCTCGCTCATCGGCGTGCTGCCCACCCACGCACAGATCGGCGGATGGGCCGCCATCCTGCTGATCCTCCTGCGCGTGCTGCAGGGCTTCTCCGCAGGTGGGGAATGGGGCGGCGCCGCCCTGATGTCCGTCGAGCACGCCCCGGACCACCGCCGTGGATTCTTCGGCGCCTACCCGCAGATCGGCGTCCCCTGCGGCATGATCCTGGCCACCGGCACCATCTGGCTGCTCACCACCCTGATCGGCGAAAAGGAATTCCTGACCTGGGGCTGGCGCGTGCCGTTCCTGTTCTCGATCGTGCTGATCCTCGTGGGCTACATCATCCGCCGGTCGGTGGAGGAATCCCCGGTCTTCGCCGCCCTGCAGGAACGCAAGAAGGAGTCCTCGGCCCCGCTGAAGACGCTGTTCAAGCACAACACCCGTGAAGTCGTCCTGACCGCGCTGATCTTCATCGCCAACAACGCCGCCGGTTACCTGCTGATCGCCTTCTTCGCCACCTATGCTTCGAAGAATCTGGAAATGGACCGCGGCCCGGTGCTGCTGGCCACCGCGTTGGCCTCCTTCGGTTGGCTGATCTTCACGATGTACGGGGGCATCCTCTCGGACAAGATCGGGCGCGTGCGGACGTTCCAGATCGGCTACATCCTGGTGGCGCTCTGGGCGGTACCGATGTGGTTCCTCATCGATACGGCCAACATCTACTGGTACTTCGTGGCGCTGTTCGTCCTGACCATCGGGCTGGGCCTGTCCTACGGCCCGCAGTCGGCACTGTATGCCGAGATGTTCCCGGCCCGGGTGCGCTACTCCGGGGTCTCCATCGGCTACGCACTCGGGGCCATCCTCGGGGGCGCCTTCGCCCCGCTGATCGCGGCGCTGCTGCTGGAGAAGACCGGGCACTCGTGGAGCATCGGGATCTACGTGGTGGTCATCTCGATCATCTCCCTGATCGCGGTCTCGCTGGTGAAGGAAACCCGCGGGGTAGACCTCATGGTTGAACACCACGTGGACTACGTCGAGAAGTAGAAACACACGGCACGACGACGGCCGCCCCACCGCCCGGATCCAGTCCGGGGGGTGGGGCGGCCGTCAGTGGTTGCGAGGTGCTGAACTAGCCGCCCAGCAGGCGCAGCACGTCCTCGTCGCTGACCTGGGCGAAGTTGGCGTAGAACTCACCGACCGCACCGAATTCCTCCGGTTGCAACGGGCACACCAGTTCATCGGCCATCGCCGCCAGTTCCGCACACACCCGCGGTGGCCCCACGGGGGAGGCGACGATCACGCGGTCGGGGTGGCCTTGGCGGATGACCTTGATGGCCGCGAGCATCGACGCCCCGGTGGCCAGGCCGTCATCGCAGAGGATCACGTTCTGCTCTCCGACGTCGATGCCGCGCCGGCGCAGATAGGAAAGCTGGCGGCGTCGTAGTTCCCTGGATTCGCGCTCACGGACCTCATCCAGGGCGGCCTTGCGACGTCGTTCCGGTGGAAGCGTCGCCAGGACCTCGTCCATCAGCACTTCGGCTTGATCCGGTCCGTGGGCGGCCAGGGCCCCGAAGGCGAGTTCCTCCTGGTCGGGAACGCCGAGCTTGCGTACGACCAGCGCGTCGAAGGGGGCGTCGAGGGCCCGGGCGACGGCGGCGGCGATCGGTACGCCTCCCCGGGCCAGGCCCAGTACGACGACTGAATCGGGTTGGTCCCGGTAGGCGGTGAGATGGCTTGCCAGATGCCGGCCTGCGTAGTCCCGGTCCGAAAAGGGACGGGAATCTGATCGAAATGGTCCCATGCCCCATTATCGCCCGGAAGTTACGGGGTGACCAGTCTCGGGCGTGGCGTTGAAAGCGCCGCCGGCCCCGAGTACAACTAGTTCGTCATCTCCGGGGTCGGTTCCAGGGTCAGGGTCGACCCGTCCGGGCGCGGGATGTCGATGGGCCCCAGATCGTCGGCGGTCTCGGTACCCATGGCGAGGGTGATTGAGTGATCGAAATTATCCATGATCTCCACCGGCGGCCGCAGATCCTCGTGGTTTCCGGGAATGGCCAGAATGACCTTCTTGACCTGCTTCATTTCCATGTCCGGCGGGAGCAGGTGGGCCACGAGACCATCGGAATCCTTCTCCTGGTCCACGCGCACCGCCAGCCCCTGGTCCTGGACCTCCTGGACCGGACGGCATTGGATGCCGGGGGTTCCATAGTCCACCGGGGTGCCATCCCCGTCGCCCGGGGTCGCCCAGGCAATGAAGCACAGGTCGTCGTCCTCGTCGGTGGCGATGAATTGCGCGGCGTAGGAAGACCACCCCAACAACCGGACACTATCCGGCGTGATGTCTCCCAGGTCGGCTTCGACCGGCAGCTCATCGTTCTCGTCCGGGGTCCGTTCCAGGGCCGGATACAGCTCTGCGGCCTCGGGCGGGGGAGCTGGTTCTGCAGTTTCGGAGGAGGTTGCGGACGAGGAGTCCGACTGGGCCGCGCCCGAGCTCGAGGGTGAGGGGTCGGGTTCGAGGATGCAGGCCGAGGTGCCGAAGAGCACGGCACCGATCGATAAGGTACCTACCAGGAATTTCATGTGTTTCACGGTCACCATCTCCTGGGTGTCGTCGCGGACCCGACGTGAGTACAGCAAGACCGCATCACGTCCTCGTCGCCGTTGCCATCGATTGAATCAACACGGTGAGTCTAGGGAATTACTCTTCCCGCTGCAATTATTAGACATCACGGGACCATGGTGACAATCCCGGGATACGATGCCGGCGCGGGTCGACGTCGCCGCATGTCGGCAGAGGGTTGGCTGCCATCCGCCTCCGGGCCGGCCCCACAGGCAGGTCGGTCACCGCAAGGGGCGACGTCTGCGGCCGGTCAATGCTTGAATGGTTCAGTGACCCCTTCCCCCGCCACCCCCGACGCGACCCCCTATGTCCCGGATCCACGCCGGTGGCGCATCCTGATCGTCCTATTGGTCACGATGTTCATGTCGTTGGTGGGCGTGAGCATCGTCAATGTGGCGCTGCCCTCCATCCAATCCGGTCTGGACGCCTCGCAATCGGATCTGCAATGGGTGCTGTCCGGCTACGCCTTGACCTTCGGCATCGTCCTGGTCGCCGCCGGACGCACCGGGGACATCCTGGGGCGGGGACCGTTGTTCCTGGCCGGGGTCACCGTCTTCACGCTCTCGGCGGTCGCTGCCGGGCTGGCCCCGGACCCGACGAGCCTGAACATCGCCCGCTTCGTCCAAGGCGTCGGCTCCGGTCTGTTGAACCCCCAGGTCGTGGGGATGATCCAGCAATACTTCCGGGGCCGTGAACGCGGACGCGCCTTCGGGGCGCTGGGCAGCGTCGTCGGGGTCTCGGTGGCCTTCGGACCGCTGATGGGCGGGCTGATCATCGAGACCTTCGGTGCCGAAACCGGCTGGCGCTGGACCTTCCTGGTCAACGTCCCGGTGGGGATCGTCGCCGTCGTCCTGGCGCTGCTGTGGTTCCCCCGGCCCCTGTTCATCCGTCGTGCCGTGGCCGCGGAAGCCACGAGGGAACCCACCAGCCCGCAGCCGATGCAGAAATTCGATCTGGACCCGGTGGGGGCCCTGTTGTTGGGGTTCAGCGTGCTGGCCCTGCTGTTGCCCTTCGTCGAATCGGAGGGTTCGGCCTGGGCTTGGCTGCTGTTGCCGGTCGGAATGCTTCTGCTGGGACTGTGGATCATATGGGAACGCTCCTATAAGCAACGCGGCGGCAGCCCGATGGTCGATCTGGAACTCTTCAGGACCCGCAGCTTCACCCTGGGGACCATCATCGCCGGACTGTATTTTTTGGGCGTCACGAGCGTCTGGGTGCTGATCGCGCTCTATGTCCAGGACGGATTGGGGCTCAGCGCCCTGCAGACCGGCCTGCTGGGGCTCCCCGCCGCCCTGTTGGCGGCGGTGAGTTCGAACTGGGCCGGAAAACGGGTCATGGACTTCGGCCGGAAGATCGTCATCGGCGGAATCATCAGTGCGTTCGTGGGGCTGCTGCTCACGGTACTGGTCGTCCAACTCGAAGCCGCCGGCATCCTGAGCATCTGGTGGCTGCTGGGCTCCATGTGCTTCGTGGGGCTGGGGCAGGGCTCGATCATTTCCCCCAACCAGGCGCTGACCCTGGCGGAGGTTCCGCAGGAATATGCCGGCAGTGCCGGGGGAGTGCTGCAGACCGGCCAGCGCATCGGAACGGCCGTGGGCCTGGCACTGGTCACCGCCGTGTTCTTCGCGATCCTGGCGCTGACTGATTGGACCACCGCCTTCACCGTGGCCTTCTCGGTGATCGGCCTCGTCGTGCTGGTGACCCTGGCCGTGGCCGTGGCGGACGAAAAGCGGCGCGGCAGGCTCTGTGCCTGCCGCTCCGCCGCGGGACCGGTCGCTCCTAGAGCTGGTGGCCCATCTTGAACCCGACGTCCTCGCCGGGCTCGTCGGTCTTTCCGTCCCCGGGAGAACGGGTGTAGGAGAAGCCGTCGGCCCCGACGGTCACCGCCATCTCGGACTTGTCCTCGCGGACGGTGACCGGCTGCGGGTTCCCGTCCAGATCCAGGACCAGGGAGGCTTCGGTGTACCAGGAGGGGACCACCGCGTTGCCCCACCAGTCACGACGCTGGTTGTCATGCACATCCCAGGTGATCGTGGGGTTGTCCGGATCGCCGGTGTAGTAGTCCTGCGTGTAGATCTCGATCCGGTGGTCATCCGGATCCAGGATGTACAGGTAGAAGGCATTGGACACCCCATGGCGGCCGGGGCCGCGCTCGATCCGGTCGGAGATGCGCAGGGCGCCCATCTTGTCGCAGATCTGGATGATGTTGTGCTTCTCGTGGGTGGCGAAGGCGACGTGGTGCATCCGCGGCCCGTCACCACCGGTCAGGGCCGTGTCATGCACGGTCTGCTTGCGGTGCATCCAGGCCGCGTAGGTGACCCCGTCGGAGTCCTGGATGTCCTCCGAGACGCGGAAACCCAGACCTTCGAGGTATTCGCGGCCCCGCGGGACATCGGGGGTGACCTGGTTGAAGTGGTCCAGACGGACCAGCTCGCCGGCGGAGTAGAGATCGTAGCGCTGGTGCAGGCGTTCGACGTGCTCGACGGCGTAGAAGAACTCGTAGGGGAAACCCAACGGGTCCTCCACCCGGACCGAGTCACCGATCCCCCGGACGAACCCGTCCTTGCGGCGTTCGGTACGGCAGCCCAGTTCCTTGAAGTAGGCTTCCGCAGCGTCGACCTCCTCCGGGGACCTCACCCGGTAGGCGAAGGCGGCCACCGCGGCCACCGGGCCCAGGGTCAGCACCAGGTTGTGGTGGATGAACTCCTCGAAGGAGCGCAGGTAGATGGCGTGCTCGTCCTCGTAGGTGACGTGCAGCCCCAGCAGGTCCACATAGAACTGGCGGGACCTGGCCAGATCGGTGACCACGATCTCCATGTACGCACAGCGCACGATATCGGGGGCCGGAAGCGAAGAGGTGACGGTTTTGGTGCTCATGATGATTCCTTAGGGTGTGGGATGCCCGGCAGCGTCATTGCTGTCTTTCAGGCGCCGAACTTGGGCGTGTGGACCTCGCCGAGCGTGATGTGCACGGCCTGCTGGTCCGTGTAGAAATCGATCGAACGGTAGCCGCCCTCATGGCCCAGGCCCGAGGACTTCACCCCGCCGAAGGGCGAACGCAGGTCACGGACGTTGTGGCTGTTCAGCCACACCATGCCGGCCTCGACCGCCTGGGCGAAGTTGTGGCTGCGCTTGAGGTCGTTGGTCCACACATAGGCGGCGAGCCCGTATTTGGTGTTGTTCGCCAGTTCCAGGGCCTCCTCCTCGGTGTCGAAGGGGGTGATCGCCACCACGGGTCCGAAGATCTCCTCCTGGAAGATCCGGGCGTCGGGGGCCACGTCCACGAAGACCGTCGGGGCGACGTAGGAGCCGTTCTCCTGGCCTGCGGGCAGCTGCTCGGGGCGGCCGCCGCCGGCGACGAGCCGGCCTTCGGTTTTGCCGATCTCGACGTAGGACATGACCTTGTCGTAGTGCTCGGGGTGCACCAGGGCCCCGACCTCGGTGGCGGGGTCGTGGGGGTCGCCCACCACGATGTTCTTCGCCCGGGCGGCGTAGGCCTCGACGAACTTGTCGTAGATGCCGCGCTGGACCAGGATCCGCGAGCCGGCGGTGCAGCGCTCGCCGTTGAGCGAGAAGACCCCGAAGACGGTCGAGTCGATGGCCGCGTCGAAATCGGCGTCGTCGAAGACGATGGCGGGGGACTTGCCACCGAGTTCCATCGACATGCCCTTGAGCGATTCGGCGCAGTTGCGGAAGATCGTCTGGCCGGTGGTGGATTCGCCGGTGAAGGAGATCAGCGGGACCTGGGGGTGCTTCACCAGGGCGTCGCCGGCCGATTCGCCGAAGCCGTTGACCAGGTTGAAGACGCCTTCGGGCAGACCGGCCTCCTCGAAGATCTTCGCCCAGAGCGAGGCCGAGAGGGGAGTGAACTCCGCCGGCTTCAGCACCACGGTGCAGCCCGAGGCGATTGCGGGGGCCAGCTTCCAGGATTCGAGCATGAACGGGGTGTTCCACGGGGTGATGAGCCCGGCGACGCCGATCGGCTTGCGGTTCACGTAGTTCAGCTGCGATCCGGGGACCTTCAGCGCGTTGTCGTGCTGGGCGACGATCAGGTCCGCGAAGAACCTGAAGTTCTCGGCGGCACGTTGGGCCTGGCCGCGGGCCTGGGTGATCGGCAGACCGGTATCGAAGGTCTCCATCTCGGCCAGACGGTCCTCCTGGGCGACAACGGCGTCGGCGATCGCGTACAGGACCTTGGCGCGGGCCCGGGGCTTCATGGTCGGCCAGGGGCCGTGGTTGAAGGCCTCGCGGGCGGCGTCGACGGCGGCATCGATGTCGGCCTGCTGGCCGGAAGCGGCGGTGGCATAGGTGGTGTTGGTGACGGGGTCGAGGACTTCGAAGGTCTCTCCGCCGGCGGAATCGACGAAGCGGCCGCCGATGTAGTGCTGCAGGTGCTTCGGCAGGTTCTCGGGGACGAAATGCTTGCTCATGCTGTGTTCCTTCCGTGGACGGGTGGTTCAGAGGGTCGACGGCGGTTGGCCGGCGGCTTCGAGATAGGCGTTGAGGGTGTTGGTGCGGTGGGCGCGGGCCGCCTTTTCGATCTGCTCGGCCGGGGCTCCGGTGGCGAGCAGATCGAGCAGGGCGTCATGTTCGGCCACCGAATGACGGGCCCGGCCCGGGATATGGCCGAACGACGTCGAGCGCATGGCGCCCAGACGGGCCCAGCCGCGGTGGACCAGATCCAGGATGTGCGGATTGGGGCAGTTCTCGTACAGCACCGCATGGAACTGGTTGTTCAGTTCGGTGAAGCGGCGCGGATCGAAATCCGTGAGTGTCCGGCGCAGGGACTCATTGATCTGCCGGGCCCGGGCCAGATCCTGGCTGCTCAGCAGCGGGGCGGCCAGGGCGGTGGCCGCCCCCTCGATCACCGACAGGGTCTGCATGGTGTGCAGATACAGGTCGGTGTCCAGGGAGGCGACGGTGGCCCCGACGTTGCGTTCGAAACGGACCAGGCCCTCGGCCTCGAGTTTGCGGATCGCCTCGCGGACCGGGACCACGCTGCAGCCCAGTTCCGCGGCGATGGTCCCCAGGACCAGGCGGTAGCCCGGCACCAGGACACCGGAGGCGATCCGGTCGCTGAGCAGGGTGTAGGCCTGCTCCGATTTACTCGTGGCGATCACGGGGCCCCTACTTCGGGTCGACGCCGACGGTTGAGGCACCGGAGGCGAGCCAGGCGTCGTAGGTGCTCTTCCATTCGGCGTTCATCGGGAACAGGCCTTCGACCTGGTGGCCCTGGCGGACCTGTTCGAAGGTGAACTCGTCCTTGCGTTCCTGCTCCATCGCCTCCTCGGCGACCTGCTCGGCCAGTGCCGGGGGGATGACCAGGATGCCGTCGTCGTCGGCGACGATGATGTCACCGGGCTGCACGGTGGTGCCGCCGCAGGCGATGGTGAGGTCGGTGTCCCATGGGACGTGCTTGCGGCCGAGCACCGCGGGGTGCGAACCGCTGTAGTAGGCGGGGATCTCCAGTTCGGAGACCGCGGTGAGGTCGCGGACGCCGCCGTCGGTGATGATGGCCGCCGCCCCACGGACCTGGGCGCGCAGTCCCAGGATGTCGCCCAGGGTGCCCGAGCCGGTTTCGCCGCGGGCCTCCATGACGAGGATCTCGCCTTCGTTCACCGAATCGATCGCCCGCTTCTGGGCGTTGAAACCGCCGCCGTGGGACTTGAAGAGGTCCTCGCGGTTGGGGACGAAGCGCAGGGTCCGGGCGGTGCCGATGACCTTGTGTCCGGTCTTGGTCGGGTGCAGGCCGTCGATCGAGACGTTGTTCAGTCCGTGCTTGCGCAAGGTGGCCGAGATCGTCGCGGTGGCCACCGCGTTCAGCTTCGCCTTCAGATCCTCGGTGAGGACGACGGCGGAGCCGGCGGCCGGGGAGAGGGCGCCGGCCGCGGAGGCGGCCTCGCGGGAGCCGTAGGCGTCGATCAGATCCGTTTCGGAGAGCCGGGGCTGGTTCCCGAAGCTGCCCATTGCCGCCGTGCCCTGGATGACCGGGGTGGTCAGCCGGCCGGTGCTCAGCCCCGAGGCCGGGTCGTCGACCTCGACCTCGACGGTGTCCCCGGGGACGATGACCGAAGAGCCGGCCGGGGTGCCGGTGAGGATGACGTCCCCGGGTTCCAGGGTCATCAGCTGGGAGAGGTCGGCGACGATGCGGGCGAAGTCGAAGATCAGCCCGGCGGTCGTGTCGTCCTGGACCAGCTCCTGGTTGACCCAGGTGCGGATCCGCAGCTTCGCCGGGTCGATGGAGGCGGCCGGCAGCATGGCCGGGCCCATGGGGGTGAAGCCGTCGCCCGATTTGGAGCGGACGTTGGAGCCCTTATCGGCGTACTTCATGTCGTAGACGCCCAGGTCGTTGGAGGCGGTGACCCCGCCGACGTGGGCCCAGGCCTGATCGGGGGAGACCCGGCGGGCCGTGGTGCCGATGACCAGGGCGATCTCGCCTTCGAAGGCCAGGGCCTCGGTGCCCGCGGGCCGTTCGACGGGTGTTCCGGAGACCGACAGCGAGGAGGCGGCCTTCATGAAGTAGGAGGGATGCTCCGGGGTGCGCCCGCGCTGGGCGGCCCGCGAGGCGTAGCTCAGATGGACGGCCAGCACCTTCCCGACGGCGTCGATCATGGACTCGTCGACCGGTACGGTCCGAACTGCGCCCTGCTCGCCGGTGTCTACTTCGGGATTCTGCTCCAACGCCACGGTTCCTCCTGTGATGTACGAAATCGTATACGATCTATCATGCCCTGTGGACCACATCACGTCAAGGGGATCAGGGGTGTGGAATGAACCTGTTGGAGACGGCGCAAGGCCGCCCGGTAGCCGGGCGGCCTTGCTGTCCTTCAGGGGTGGGGCGTTAGCCGTTGATGAACTCCACGGCCGCCTGCTTATACGCACGCGAGGTCACCGCATTGGCGTGGGTGCGCACCGGCAGGATCAGCTCCTGGACCTCGGCCCCGGGACCCTGGTGCTCCTGGGCCAGCTGAACGAGCGTCGGCAAGGTCGCCGCCAGTTCGTCGCGTTCGCCGGCCACCAGCAACACCGGCATCGAGGGCACGGCCTCCGCGGGGTCGAAGGGCTCGGATTTGATGGCCTCGATCAGGGACAGCATCGAGAACATGTTGTTCGTGGGCACCAGCTGGGCCATGCGCACCAGCTCCGCCGTCGTGGGGTCCCCGATCTCGGAACCGCCGGCGAGGTGCTCCCGGGCCGCGTCGAGGTCGAAGGTCGCCAACGGGTCGTTGCTGGCCGGCCCGCCGAGCACCACCCGGCGCACCAGTTGGTCCTGGGTCCCGGCGAACTCCCAGGCCAGACGTGAGCCCAGCGAGTAGCCCAACACGTCCACCCCCGAGGCTGGATCCCCGTCGGCCAACGGCCTGACGTGCTGGTCCTGCAGGATCTGCAGGAGCTCCGCACGGATCCGGCTGGGGGTGTAGGCATCGAGGTCATCCGGGGCGGGGCTGAGCCCGTGACCCGGCAGATCCACGGCAATGACCTTGCGACCGGCGTCGTTCAGGGCGGTGATCCACCCGGTGGCGACCCAGTTCAGTTCGGTGGAGGAGGCGAATCCGTGGATGAGCAGGACCGGGCGGGAGGCCGAGTCGTCCCCGGCGGAGAAGATCCGCACGGCCAGGGAATTCTCGGTGCCCTCCACCCGGTGTTCCGCCTCATGATGTGCGGTGGCCGGCCGGTCCGCGCCGGTGTTTTCGACCGGGGCCACGATCAGTCCTCGTCCAGGTTGGCGCTCAGACGCACCCGGCGCTTCGGGGCGGCTTCCTTGGGTACGGTGCCCACGATGCCTGCGGTGTCGTCGGGGACCTCGAAGACGATCAGGTCCTCGCCGACGTTGATCGTGTCGCCGGGCTCGCCGTGGATGCGCAGCACCTTGCCGGCCTGCGGGGACGGCAGCTCCAGCGAGCTCTTGGTCGTTTCGACCTCGACGAGCGGCTGGTTGCGCTCGACCTGGTCGCCGACGGCCACCAGCCATTCGAGCACGGTCGCGTCGATGAGGCCTTCACCCAGATCGGGCAGCGGGAAGGAAATTTCAGCCACGGCGGTACTCCAATACTCGTTGAATGCCGAACAGGATGCGGTCGATGTTGGGGATGTACTCGTCCTCCAGGTCACCTGAGGGATACGGTACGTCGAAACCGGTCACCCGCTCAACGGGTGCCTTGAGCACCCCGAAGCAGGACTCGGAGACCAGCTGGGCGACTTCGGCGCCCAGCCCCGCGGTCCGCGGGCCCTCATGGACGACGACGGCGCGTTTGGTCTTGGAGACCGAGGCGGCCAGACCGGCGGCGTCGATGGGCTTGAGCCAGCGCAGGTCCAACACCTCGATGCTGATCCCGTCCTCTTCGGCCAGTTCGGCGACCTGCAGGCAGCGGGCGACCATGGCGCCCCAGGCAATGAGGGTCAGATGGCGGCCTTCGCGGGCGATGACCGAGCCCTCCAGGTCCCCGGGGTTCTCGGTGTCGACCTCGCCCTTCTGCCAGTAGCGGGACTTCGGCTCCATGAACATGACCGGATCGGGCATGAGGACCGACTTCTTCAGCAGGTGGTACGCCTGGTGCGGGGTCGAGGGGGAGACGACCTTGAGCCCGGGGACGTGGGCGAAGAGCGACTCGAGGGACTCGGTATGCATTTCGGGGGCGCGGATGCCGCCGAAGGAGGGCACGCGCAGGGTCACCGGCATCGGCAACGTCCCGCGGGAACGGTAGTTCATCCGGCCCAGCTGGCAGACGATCTGGTTGATCGCCGGGTAGGCGAAACCGTCGAACTGTACTTCGGGGATCGGATGCCAGCCGGCCATGGCCAGCCCGATGGACATGCCCAGGATGCCGGATTCGGCCAGCGGGGTGTCATAGACGCGGGTGCTGCCGTGTTTGGCCTGCAGCCCGTCGGTGATGCGGAAGACGCCGCCGAGGCCGCCGACGTCCTCGCCGAAGATCATCGAGCGCGGGTCTTCGGTCAATAGTTCGTCCAGGCCGCGGTTCAGGGCCTTTTGCATGGACATTTCGACGACGGTGTTCTCCATCGGACGCTCCTGCACGGTTGCGGTGGCCGGGTTAGACATGTTCGGATTCCTCTCGCCAGTTCGCGGCCTGGGCTGCTAGTGCTTCGGTGGGTTCCTGGAAGACGAAGTCGAACATCTCCGTGCCCGGGCGGGCGTCGAGAGCGTCGACTCCGAGGCGGACCTGCTCGACGAATTCGCCGGCCTGCTCGCTGATGTCGGCTACCGTCGCGTCATCGAGGGCGCCTGCTTCACGCAGGGTCGCTTCGAGGCGGTTCAGCGGGTCCTCGCCGCCGTCACGACGTTCATCGTCCAGGCTGCGGTAACGGCCCGGGTCATCGGAGGTGGAGTGCGGTCCGCGGCGGTAGGTCATGGCCTCCACCATGGCCGGACCGTTGCCTGCCCTGCCGTGTTCGACGGCGGCACGTACGGCGCGGACCACGGCGACGACGTCGTTGCCGTCGACCTGGATCGAGGGGATCGCGTAGCCGGCCCCGCGCGCGGCAACGGAGCCGCCGGCGACCTGGCGTTCGGTGGGAACCGAGATGGCCCAGCCGTTGTTCTGCGTGAAGAAGACCACCGGGGCCTTGTAGACCGAGGCGAAGTTCATGGCCTCGTGGACGTCGCCCTGCGAACTGGCGCCATCACCGAAGTAGGTGAGCGCGACGTTGCCGGTGCCATCGACGGTCTGTCCGTGGGCCCAGCCCACGGCGTGCAGCACCGAACCGGCGACGACGGCCTGGATGGGTGCCACATGGGTTTCGGCGGGGTTCCACAGGCCACCATGCCAGGAGGCCTTATGGGTGGACATGTACTCGACCATGTCGACCCCGGCGGCCAGGGCGACGCCCATTTCGCGGTAGGTGGGGAAGGCGAAGTCGCGGGCGAAGTCCAGCGCGTAGGCGCTGCCCACCTGGGCTGCTTCCTGGCCCAGTTCCGGGGCGTAACCGGGCAGGATGCCCTGTCGCTGCCAGGCGATGGCGGCGACATCGAGCTGCCGCGTGCGCACCATCAGGGAATACAGCTTCAGTAGTTCATCGGTGCCGAGCTCGTCGGCGTGCGGCTCAAGCCGGGGTGCATCGGTCATGTTCGACTCCCTGGGGGTGTGGTTCGGTGGACTTGCTCCGACCGTAATGACCCGGAAGTTCATGCGCAATACGCCGATGGTTGGACCAACAATCTGCGCAGAGTGTCTATAGTTAAGAATGATCAACTGTGCACATTGTATAGCTAGGAGGGGTTAGTGAAGATCGACGAATTGGACGCCAGGATCCTGGAGGAGTTCTCCTCGGACCCACGGATGTCGGTCCTGGAGGCCTCCCGGACCCTGGGGGTCGCCCGGGCCACGGTGCAGTCGCGGCTGGATAAGCTCACCCGTGAAGAGGTGGTCACCGGCTGGGGACCGCACCTTTCGGCCGAGGGGCTCGGATACCCGGTGCGCGCCTACTGTTCCCTGGTGATCCACCAGGATGCCGGTCACGACGGTGTGGCCGCCGCCCTGTCCGAGGTCCCCGAGGTGCTCGAACTCCAGACCGTCTCGGGCGAGTCCGACCTGATGGCCACCATCGTGGCCACGTCCAACGACGACCTGCAACGGGTCCTGGACGCGATCATTGCCACCCGGACGGTGTTGCGCAGTTCCTCGTTGGTGGTGCTGAACTCGCCCATCCCGTTGCGCATGCTGCCGCTGGCGAGGGCGGCTGGCCAGCGAGCGGATAGGTAGTTGACACGTATTGGTGCCTCAATCAAGAACGTCCTAACGCCTAAGTAGCGAAATCAATCCAACAATGCGCGCTCTGGCTGCTTAAAAAGCCTTGAGGAATGGATTCCAAGGGCGGACCGTGGAACCGCATTCGTGTTGAGAGCCGTGTGCGTCTTGAATCGGCCAGCCAGTAAAACTGATAGATGGATGGCATACAAGAACGCAAATCAGGGCCAGTTTCCAAGCTGGTCCGATGAGTCATTGCGTTGGTGGTGTTGATGACGACTAGATCTCCTAGAAAACCCCGTCGATGTTCTGAGAGACGGTCGCACCACCTTCCTCTTTCGGCGGGATGGAGAAAAGCCGTCGTGTGTGAGAAAGGTGGGGAGAGCAGTAACCGAGGCGGGGATAGACGTCCTAAAAGCCGAACGATCCGTCCTCCCGGGCCAGCGAGGTGATCGTCATTAGGGCGCTCATTCTAGTCACAACTTCAGAATCCGGTTGGAGGCTGTCTGTCCATTCGTCGACAGCATCGGCGACATCTGTTGCGAAATTATGTACTTCTAGTTGCAGTTTTCCGTTTACAGAATTGCAGTGAATACTGTTGCCGTTTGGTAGTGGGCTGGTGAATTGGAACTCGCGAAAGACTCGGTCCACTGCATTCTTCATATTTCCTGCGGTGTCGAATGATCCTTCGTGCAGCACAGCGCACCGTAAGGCATAGAAATCGATCCCGTTGATCCAAACCGTGCCCTTGTCTGTGTACGATTCGGTCAGTCTTGACGTGTATTTGTGACTGAAGTTCTGGTCGATCCATCGAACAAAACGAGTGCCTTGCTTAGTATTTGGCCAGGCTAATTTGCTGGCTATGTCGGGAAGCGTCAGGGCAAGGGTCAACGCGGAGTACCAATTCTTCTGTTCTACGGCCGTCCGCACGGCGCTCGTTAGATGTTTCATAAGTGGAGCATATTTCCCGCTTGTGACAGTTGGGGGTCGAATCATGCCTTGGCGTTGAAATTGGCTTTGCTCTGTATCTCGGGGCCGCTCTAATGCCGTCCCATCAGCAGCCGGTATTTATGTGTGACACGGACGCATAAGGCTCGAAAAGTAACTGAGGCAATTCGTGTTGCAGATTGTTGCCGTTCAGCTGGCGGTCTGAACGCTTGTCGCTAGCCTCGCTGCATGAACACGATCTAGCCCACCGGCCGCTCCAGACCCAAGTGCCCGCGCAGCGTTTCGGTCGGGTATTCGGTGCGGTAGAGCCCACGACGTTGCAATACCGGCACGACCCGGTCCACGAACTCCTCCAGCGAATCAGGCAGCATCGGCGGCATCAGGTTGAAGCCATCGGCGGCCCCCGAGGTGAACCAGCGTTCGATGGAGTCGGCGACCTGCTCGGGGGTTCCCACCATGGTGCAGTGGCCTCCTCCTGCAGCCATCCGGCCCAGCAACTGACGCACGGTGGGGCTTTCGGCCTCGACGATGCGCAGGATGGTGGCGTACCTGCCCTGCGGTCCGCTGAATTCCGTCGCCGGCGGCAGTGCCGGAACGGGGGCATCGAGCTCCCAGTCGCTGCAGTCCTGACCGATGAACGTCCCCAGCTGGTCCAGTGACTGTTCGGTGGGCAGCAGTGCATCCACCTCGGCCTGCTTCGCCAGCGCTTCGCCCTCGGTCGATCCCAGGAAGGCGACTAGGCCGGGCATGATCGCCACCTTCGCCGGATCCCTGCCCTCGGCGGCAATGCGCCGCTTCATATCCGAGTAGTAGTCCTGCCCGCTGGCCAGATCGTAGGCCACCGCGTAGATCCCCTCGGCATGGCGTGCCGCCAACTGGCGACCGGATTCCGAGGCCCCGGCCTGGAACAGGACCGGGCGGCCCTGGGGTCCCCGGGGGACGTTCAAGGCTCCGGCCACCCCGAAGTGCTCCCCGGAGTGGTTTACGGGTCTGACTTTGTCGGGATCGGCGAAGAGCCCGGCGCGGTCGGCGAGCACGGCATCGTCGGCCCAGGAATCCCAGAGGGCCAGGGCGACGTCGATGAACTCGGCAGCCCGGGCATAGCGTTCGGGACTGGGCGGCATGGCATCCATCGAGTGGTTGCGTGCCTCGGCGTCGAACATCGAGGTGACCACGTTCCAACCGATGCGTCCGGCGCTGATGTGATCCAGTGAGGCGAGCATTCTTGCAGCGTGGTACGGGGTGTAGAAGGTGGTGGAGACGGTGGAGATCAGCCCGATCCTGCTGGTGCTCCGCGCCATGGCGGCCAGCGCGGTCAACGGTTCGAAGAACCACCGGGGACCGGCTGACGGGTTCCCCGCCGAGTGTCCGTCGGCGAAGAACACGGCGTCGAACAGTCCGGCCTCGGCGGTTTGGGCCATCCGTTCGTAATGCTCGATGCTGCCCAGCTGTTCGACCGCAGAGTCAGGGTGGCGCCAGGCTGCCTGGTGGTGCCCGCAGGCATTGAGGAAGGCGTTGAGATGTAGTTGGCGTGGCGCCGTTTCGGCGGTGTCGGTTGTATGTGCGCTCATCTCTAGTTCTTCACCAATCCGCCGTCGACCACCAGGTTCTGCCCGGTGACCGCACGCGCCCAGGGGGAGGCGAAGAACAGGATCGCGTCGGCGAATTCCTCCGGGGTGGTGACCTTGCGCAGGGGGGTGGAGGAGGCAATGAAGTCGAAGACCTCATCGGGGGTCGCTGCGCTGGCGTCGGTGGTGCGCAGCAGGCCTCCGGAGACTATGTTCACCGAGACCTGGTGTTGGCCCAGATCTGCGGCCAGTGTGCGGGTCAGGGACAGCAAGGCCGCCTTGGCTGCCGTGTAGTCGTGATAGGGGACTACGGGATTCTGGAACAGGTTGGTGCCGATGTTGATGATCCGCCCGAAGCCGTGTTCGCGCATTCCCGGTAGCGCCGCCTGGGTCGTGTTCAGGGCTCCGCGGACGCTGCCGGAGAACTGGGAGTCGAACTCCTCCCAGCCGATCTCCGCGGCCGACGAGCGGGCATCGCCGTTGAAGGAGAAGTCGGCCAGGGCGTTGTTCACCACCGTGGTCACCGGGGAGCCGAAGTGCGCTTGTGCGCTTTCGAGCATCGTTGCGACCTGTACCGGGTCGGTGACATCCGCCTGGATGGCCAGGGCCTGGTCGGGGCCGTGGGCTGTGGCAATTTCCTCCGCCGCCTGGGCTGAATGGCGGTAGTTGATGATGACGCGGGCGCCTTGTGCGGCAAAGGCTTCAACGATGTGGCGGCCCAATCCGCGGGCGCCTCCGGTGACGAGGACAAGCTGGTCTGAGAGGTTCATCTGGTCTCACTTTCGTAGCTGCCGGTTGCAGCGGGTAGGTGGTGCTGGAGGGGGGGGAGCCCCGCAGACAGAATCGCCGGGGGAGATGAGTGAAGAAGACGGCGGACACAGCGCAAGGCAGAGGCAAGGTGTCTGCATGCCCGACGGCGGATAGCTGGCTTCGTGCGGGATCCTCAGCTGCGGGGCAGCTGGCGGGAAGGCATCAAAAAACTGGCCGGGCGGTGCCACGGCAGGATGCGGAGCGCCAGGGTGGACGCCGGCAACGCATGGCGGAATCGGGCAGTGGGGGCGTGACTCGGCGGGGCCGTCCACGGTGGGCCATGAGGCGAATGAGCACCTGCAACATCCCTTCGCTAGTTCGAACTAGATCAGGTTCAACGGGTGTTCTCTCAGCCAGGAATCCTGGCACCCCGTGTCACTGCTTCACACCCTACACACCTGCAGCAGCGATTCGACAACTTCGTTTCCCCGTGTACAGTCTGTGCTGAACACGGGAGTCCGGTGAGCCGGGCTGAGAGGAAGCTGATCAAGCTTCGACCGTCGAACCTGATCTGGATCATGCCAGCGCAGGGAGGCAAAAACTCCAAATCCCGTGCCCTGTTCACTCAACAGAAGGGGCACGACAGTGCACTCATCAACCACGCCTTCAACGGCGCCGTCCCTGACGCGCCGACGCTTTTCCTTCGACCTGAAGGACCTGATGCTCATCGTGGTCCTCGGCGTCGTCTTCGGCTTCCTCTACTGGGCACTGGTCCAGGCCTCGGCCGGGCTGACACTGGTCCTGGGCCCGCTCGGGGACCTCTCCTCGCACTTGCTCTTCGGCGGGTGGCTGATCGTCGCCCCGATCGCCGTCGCCATCATCAGACGACCCTTCGCCGGGATCCTCGCGGAGGTCATTGCCGGTGGGGTGGAGGTCGTTTTCCTCGGCTCGACGGCAGGACCCATGCTCTTCCTGGTGGCCGCCATCCAAGGTCTGGGCAGCGAACTTCCCTTCGCCCTGCGTCGCTACCGGTCCTTCAGCTGGCTCACCTACGCCTGCTCCGGACTGCTCGGAGCAGGATTGGCCTTCGCCGTCTCGGCCTTCCGTTTCGGATGGTACGGCCAGGATTTCTTTGTCATCCGGCTCATCGTTCAACTGCTCTCCGGGCTCATTCTCGGCGGTCTCCTGGCCCGCAAGACCGTTAACGCGCTGGCCAAAACCGGCGTCGTGGACAACTACGCCATCGGCCGGGACCTGCCAACCGCCGAGGGAGCATGAAACCGGAAAGTACGCCGGTAGTCGTGCTTCAGGACGTGACCGTGACCTACCCCCGAAGGCCGGCGCCGGTCCTGGATCGGGTGACCTTGAGTCTAGAAGCAGGCGAACAGGTCATCATCCTGGGGCCCTCGGGGGCCGGAAAGTCGACGCTTTTAAACCTGATGACCGGGGTCATCCCGCATTCGGTGGCGGCACGGTTCACCGGCCGGGTCCTCGTCGCTGGTCAGGACACCGCTCACACCGGCGTCGCCGAATTATCGCGGACCGTCGGCGTCCTGGCCCAAGACCCCGAATCGGCGATGTGCATGCCCGATGTGCAGCGGGAAATCGCCCTTCCACTGGAGAACCATGCGGTCCCCCCACGAGAAATCGAGAGTCTGATCGATGAGGCGCTGGAACAGGTCAACGGAGCCAGCCTCAAGGACAGGTCAACACGGCAACTCTCCGGCGGCCAAGGACAACGGGTGGCCTTGGCCGCCAGTCTGGTCGCGGAGCCACCGGTGCTGCTGCTCGACGAACCCACCTCGATGCTCGACGCCGAAGGCATCTCATCGGTGCGCCGAGCCATCGACCGGGTGGTGCACGACCGTGGCCCCGCCGTGGTGCTGGTGGAACACCGCATCGACGAGTATGCGGGAGCCGACGGCGTGGCAGGGCTCCCCGGACGGGCCATCGTGCTCGACGCCGACGGTGCCCTGCTGGCCGACGGCCCCACACGGAGCGTGTTGGAACAATCGGCACGCCAGCTCGTGGACGCCGGGTGCTGGACACCGTTGGAAACCGAGCTGCAGGCGGCGTTCGGCACAGAAGGCGGCTTGGCCTCGCCCATCGTCCGCGAAGAATTGCTGCACTGGGCCCAGGGCCAACCAACGGTTCCGCAGCCGACGCAGGCCACCGACAGCGTGGTCCTCTCCGCACGAGGCCTCTCGATCACCCGGGCGGCAATCCCTGCCCGGAAACGACGCCGCGAACCCGCGATGATCAGCCCCCAACTTGAAGGCATCGACTTGGAACTACGCTCCGGGGAGATCGTCGCCCTGTTGGGCGCCAACGGGACGGGCAAGACCAGTCTGTTGCTCGCGCTCGCCGGGCTGCTGCAACCACTAGCCGGCACGATATCGGGGGACCGGCCCGGACTGGTCTTCCAAAACCCCGAACACCAATTCGTGGCCACCACTGTCCGAGAAGAAGTTGGCCATGGACTGCCGACGCTCATCAACGGGCGTCCTGCCCAAGAGAAGATCGATGACCTGCTGGCCGAACACCGGCTGACGCATCTGGCCGCGAGTAACCCCTT
Source organism: Arthrobacter sp. 179 (assembly GCF_052379645.1). Taxonomy (NCBI): domain Bacteria; kingdom Bacillati; phylum Actinomycetota; class Actinomycetes; order Micrococcales; family Micrococcaceae; genus Arthrobacter; species Arthrobacter sp. 179. Next base: position 108,679 of record NZ_JBQSYU010000008.1, read on the forward strand.
CCGACTCTCGGGCGGAGAAAAGCGGCGGCTCAGCGTCGCGGCCATGCTCGCTCATTCACGCAACGTCCTGTTGGCAGACGAACCGGGCTACGGGTTGGACCGGAAAGCCACCATCTCGATGATGGGAGCCTTCCGGGACGCGGCGGCCGACGGACAGTCGATCCTGTTTTCCAGCCACGATCTGCGTAGTGTCGCGAGCCTGGCCCACCGGGGAATCGTCATCGCCGAGGGAACCATCATCGCCGACGGGCCGATTTTTGACGTGCTGGGCGACCGAGACGTCTTGGCCAGGGCAGGGATCGTGCTGCCCCCGCTGCTGGACTGGCTGCTGGGCCTCGGGAAGAGTCCGGAGCAGATCAAGAACATCCTGGCTGGTCTGGATCAAGAAGTGGCTGCTGCGGCACGGATGCCGGTGCCCTCGTGAGCGCGGCCCCCTTTCCGTGGGTCGTCACGACCACGCCCTTGGGCCGTCGCAACCCCACCATGAAGCTCGCCCTGCTCTTCGTGGTCTCCTTCGCCTTGCTCTTCGTCTTCGACCCGCTGACCCCGGCCCTGCTCTATCCGTTGGCGCTGGCCGCCGTACTGATCTGGGGCCGGCCCTCGCCCCGGATGCTGCTGCTGGCCCATATCCCGTTCCTGGGGTTTGCACTCGGGATGCTCATGATCAATGCCATCACCCGGCCGGGGGAGGAACTCTTCACGGTTCTGGGCCTTCAGGTCAGCGTCGAGGGAGTGAACCTGGGGACTTCCCTGGCCCTGCGCACGTTCGTTCTGGGGGTGTTGTCGATCGGTTTCGTCCTCTCCACCGATGCCGTGGCCCTGACCGACAGCCTGCATCAACAGGCCAGACTGGGTCCGAGGCTCTCCCATGCCGTCCTGGCCGGCTACCAGATGCTCCAAGACATGCCGGGCACCTGGCAGACGATCCGCCAGGCCCATGCCGTACGGGCTCCCGAGTCGGCACCGGGGGTGCGGCGACCCAAGATCCGGGAGTTCGGCCAGGCTGGCTTCTCCCTGATGGTGGTCTCCCTCCGCCGGGGTGAGCGCATGGCCCAGTCGATGGAGTCCCGTGGCCTGGGGCTGGCTCCACGAACGATCTGGAAGCCCATCAGGCTTCAACGAGCCGACTGGATCATGGCTCTGGGCGTGCTCACCGTTTTAGCTGTGGTGCTCGGTCTGGGTGTCACGGGTGGGTGGATCAGAGGGTACTCCGCTCTCTGGGAGTAGACCGGGAGTCGGGCTCTGCACGGCCTACCTACCTTCGCTTGGTAGGCTGCATCCTTTGCGCCCCGGTGAGAGGAAGACGGTATGAGTCAGGACCCCAGTACCTTCCGGAGGAGTGCGCGCGCGATGAATAATCGTGCGACCAAGGCCAAGAAGCTCGCCCGATTCCTCTGGGATCGGCATCTGGGGCCCGAGGAACTGGCCCAATACACGGATCAGGAACTGCGCTCCATTGCCCGGGACGCCGGAGTGCATCCTCCCTCAACCGGTGAAACCTGGGAGGCGACCGCCGAATTGCTCGCCGCCCAGGAGAACTGGTTGGAGAAGCATCCGAACCACCCGCTGGGTGAACGACACTTCTTCGCCGAAGGCTGGCAATACGAGCCCGGGTTCGGCAGCTAAGGAGCTCGCCTCCTGATGAGCAAAAAGTCGACCGGCCGGACCCCTGATCTAAGTGCCCGAGTTCGACAGACACGTGTTTCTGCTCCGAAAGGCAGGAGGACGCCTCGCTGGTTCAGGAGGTGGCGGCGTTTTAGCGTGGTGGCAGGGCAGACGCCAACGCAGCAGCCAAGTCTCCACGGAGACTGACATGCAACTCGCACCCATGTTCTCGGCTGCCGGCGGCGTCCTGACGACGGCAGGTTGCGCCTCGTTGACACCCCGGACCGTCGCGACCGTGGTGGTGGACGATGATTCATCGGCCACCACGACTGAACCCGAGACCCAGGCAGGGGCAGGGTTTAGGGCAGCGGTGGCCGGGGTGTTGCCTCGGGTGATGGCCGGTGGGCTGAAGGGGTTCAGGAGTGGGGCGATGGTCCCTGCAGTAGCCTCGAAACCATGAGTGCGGTACGCGGGCCCGGCCGTTTGCCCCACCATGCGCCGTTCGTCCGATTCTGGGCAGCTTCCACCGTCTCGGACTTCGGCACCTACGTCGCGCTGCCTGCTGAGGTCGCCCGCGGTCGACTGTGCGCCAGGAGCGGAGCTACGACCAGGACTGCTGCGCCTGCTCAGATTCAAGAGCTTCAGCAACAAACTTCTGCCCTCTAAAAATAAGCACTCCGACCCCGACGAAGAGCGCAGTAAAGACAAGTCCAATAGGCGCACCGGCCAAGCTGATCAAACCGAGAAGGCAGCAGGCGATGAGCACCATCCAGGCTGCAGTGGAGTAGGTGCCTGGAGAAAACCTTCGTTGTTTATCTCCGAACTTAACTTGGCGCTTTCCATTCGTGTAGGAAGCACTATTTTCTTGGCCTCCAAGGTATTCAATCCGAGGCCCCTCGGTTGGTCTGAAGCCGTTGATCGAAGTGGCATCACTCGTGGGCTCAGACTGTATTTGTTTTTGGCCTGCTGGACGCTTGGCTTTAGTTGGTGCTTTTTCCGGAACATAAGCGTCTGGCACATCATAGGAGGGTGCCTCAGGAACGAATTCGGGCAGCGATGGCATCGTTCTGAGCCAGTCGTCTTTCAAATCAGTGGCGCGGGCACCTTGGACCGTAAGTTCGACGGCCAATCCTGAACCCTTGAGTTTGGACCAGACGGCGAGGGTCCTATCCATGTCGTGAGCGTGGGCAATGGTCGGCAGAAAGTGCAGTGAACTTGCAGCAGTAAGTTGTCCGACGCGTTCGTCGTCAAGGCGTACTTCTACGAGTTCTCTGATAGATCCGTTCTTGAGTGTTTTTTCGATGTGGTGCATGGTCAGCACGACCAGGCCTTCTCCGGATGCTGGAACGTATTCGAAGAGATGCGGCAGGTGCTGGTCTTCTCCTGTGACTTGGAGTGCATTGCCCCACGGCAGAATTGCGACGTTGTTGAACTTTTGTGTGTTCAGCGGAAGCAAGAGTCCGGGATCGGGCAGGGCTACACGAATATTTACTTCTAATTCGAGTGTTGTTCGACCGTTCCTATCCCATTTATGTCGGTTGTAGGCCAGCACGTTGCCCGTAGTTTTGGCGACCGCTCCGGATGCAGCTATGCGGTGTATTTCCGGGTGCCACTTCTTGGCGTCTTCGTTGGAAAGGTAGCCAACAACTTGATCATCTATGCGGGCGCTGACAGCCTGCCCGTGCGATCCGAAAGGATTGTCCGGTTCCGGAACTAGATGGACTGGAAGGTCAACCCTTTTTGAATCATCACCTTTGGGGCGCCCGCCGATCAACTTGACGATGGAGCTTCGACGGAAGTACTCGCCGACCAGATCAACTCCGGCCCATTTGGCGTTAGGTATTTCATAATCTATCAAGTTGCCCCCGCGTAGCTATTTGAACATTCTTCGTTGAACTTTCGACGATATTTGATTTGCCCCGAGAGGTCTATTCATCGCGATCGCCTCGGGACTTGTGGGTCGCCGCCACGTTCATTGCAGTGGGCGCGGCACTGCTGGCCATCTCACCGTTCCGCGCCGTACGCCTAGAAGACGTCATCCTTGACGACGAAGAAACCGCCGGTCAATAAAAGGCGTGGGTCCCGAGGAAAAATACGCGTCATAGGTGTTGGAAATGCCCGGGCACCCACGTATGCTGACTTATTGTCACTTCGACAATAACTCTTAACAGCCTCGGGAAGGAGCAGGGATGGAGTTCGCCAATGTCTCCGAACGCCAGGCCATGAGCCCGGAATTGGCCGTCTCGACGGTGATCTTCGCCCTGCGTGATGAACTCCGGGACGGGGAACCGGCCGGACGCCGGACCCTCTGGCTGCCGCTGATCCGCAGGACCCGCGAACCCTTCAGGGGCCAATGGGCACTGCCCGGCGGTCCCCTGGGCGCCCGGCAAACCCTGCAGGATGCCGCCGCCGGCAACCTGCGGGCCACCACCGGCCTGGCCCCGAGCCACCTCGAACAGCTCTACGCGTTCGGTGGGCTCGATAGGTCCCCGGCCCACCGGGTCGTCTCGATCGTCTACTGGGCCCTGGTCCGTGAGGAACATCCCGACGCGCCGCAACTGGTGAAGGACCCCCATGTCGCCTGGTTCCCCGCACGCGACGAGGCCGTGATCGACGCGCTGGCCTTCGACCACGCGGACATCGTGCGCTACGCGCTGTGGCGACTGCAGAATAAAGTCGAATACTCTTCGATCGCCCACCGCTTCCTGGGCCCACGCTTCACCCTGGCCCAGGTCCAGGAGGTCTACGAGGCCGTCCTGGACCGCCGCCTCGACGCCGCGAACTTCCGCCGCCACCTGCGCGGAGCCTCCGGCATCGAGGCCACCGATGAATACCTGCACGGGGGCAAACACCGCCCACCACGCCTGTACCGGTACGCGGGGGATGTCGCCGTCGTACCGCAAGAGACCACCAACACGGAAGAACAGCGGGATAGATCATGACCAGTGTCAACAGCACCATCCAACAACTGAGCCTGACTCCTGTCGGGGACGGGGCGGACTCGGGGGTCTGCACCACCGATCTGGTGAAGTCCCCCTGGGACCTCGATACCGGGCTGCCCGCCTACGGGCCCGGCTCCTCCATGGATGACGTCGCCCCGGCCGACACCCCGCAACAAGGGGTGATCCCGGAAAAGTACAGGAGTGCGGACGACGCCGAACTCGACGCACGCATCCGCGCCGCCAAGGAAACCCTGGGCGAACGGTTGGTGGTGCTCGGGCACTTCTACCAACGCGACGAGGTCGTCCAGTACGCGGACTTCATCGGTGACTCCTTCCAGCTGGCCAACCAGGCGCTGAACCGCGAGAGGGCCGAATACATCGTGTTCTGCGGGGTGCACTTCATGGCCGAGACCGCCGACATCCTCTCCCAGGACCACCAGCAGGTCATCCTGCCCAACCTGGCCGCCGGCTGCTCGATGGCCGATATGGCCGATGAGTCCTCGGTGGAGGAGTGCTGGGAACAACTCGAAGACCTCTACGGCACCGAACCCGACGCCGCGGGACGGATCCCGGTGATTCCGGTGACCTATATGAACTCCTCGGCGGCCCTGAAGTCCTTCGTCGGCCGCAACGGCGGGATCGTGTGCACCTCATCCAATGCCACGACCGTGTTGGAATGGGCGTTCGAACGCGGCCAGCGCGTGCTGTTCTTCCCCGACCAGCACCTGGGCCGGAACACCGCCAAGGCCATGGGCATCCCCCTGGAGCAGATGCCGCTGTGGTCACCGGCCAAGCCCCTGGGCGGGAACACCGCCGAGGAGCTCCAGGATGCGAAGGTGCTGCTCTGGCACGGTTTCTGCTCGGTGCACCGCAGGTTCAACACCGGTCAGATCGAGAAGGCGCGGGCCGAGTACCCGGGAGTGAACGTCATCGTCCACCCAGAATGCCCCATGGAGGTCGTCGACGCCGCCGACTCGGCAGGATCCACCGACTTCATCCAGAAGGCCATCGCCGCGGCCACCGAACCGACCACCTTTGCCATCGGTACCGAGATCAACATGGTCAACCGGCTCGCCGACCAGTACCCGCAGCACAAAATCTTCTGCCTCGACCCGGTGATCTGCCCCTGTTCCACGATGTACCGGATCCACCCGGGCTACCTCGCCTGGGTCCTGGAGGAACTCGTTGCCGGACGCGTGGTGAACCAGATTTCCGTCCCCGAAACCGTGGCGTCCAACGCCCGGGTGGCCCTGGAACGGATGCTGGCGGCGCGCCCATGAGCAGCCGCTCCGTGAAGGAGTCCTTGGACCTGGTGATCGTGGGGTCGGGGGTCGCGGGACTTTATGCCGCGATCACCGCCGTCGAACACGGCCACCAGGTCACCCTGCTCACCAAGGACGCGCTGGCCGACTCGAACAGCTGGTACGCCCAGGGTGGGATCGCCGCCGTCGGACCCCGGGGGACATCCCGCGGGGATGAGGTGGCCAGCCATATCGAGGACACCCTCACCGCAGGGGCCCGGCTGAACGACCCGGCCGCGGTGCGGTCCGTGTGCTCCTCCGCCTGGGAGCATATCGAAGCGTTGATCGGGCTGGGAACCACCTTCGACGCCGACCCCGCGGGGGACCACCCTGCCCTGGGGCTCGAAGCCGCCCACACCCACCCCCGCATCCTGCACGCCGGAGGAGACTCCACCGGGAAGGTGATCGCCTCCACCCTGATCGGTGTCTGCCGCCGATTGGCCGGACAGGGGAGCCTGCGCATCCTCGAGGACGCCTTCGTCACCGACCTGGTGGACGACGACGGTGTCATCACCGGGGTGCACTACCTCCAGGCCGGGCAATGCCACCGAGTTCAGGCCGACGTCGTACTCCTGGCGACCGGGGGGATCGGCTCACTGTATGAATGGACCACCAACCCCGCGGGGGCCACCGGTGACGGGGCCGCCTTGGCGTGGAGGGCAGGAGCCCTGGTGGTGGATGCCGAGTTCGTGCAGTTCCACCCCACCCTGGTGCGCGCCGGCCGGTTCATGGTCTCCGAAGCCGTCAGGGGAGAAGGCGCGGTACTCATTGACGGAAACGGGCGGCGCTTCATGGAAGAGGTGCACCCGGCGGCCGAACTGGCTCCCCGCGACGTGGTTGCCCGGGCCATTCATCACGTCTATGCCATGGGTGGCCAGGTGTTCCTGGACGCCCGGGCCGTGGAGGCAGCGAAGGGACGGGGGTACCTGGCCCGGAGGTTCCCCTCCATCACCACCCGGTTGGCCGCCCTAAGCCTGGACCTGGCCGTCCAACCCGTCCCGGTCACCGAGGCCCAGCACTATTGGATGGGCGGGGTCTACGCCGATGCCAGGGGGCGCACCACCGTCCCCGGACTGCGGGTCGCGGGGGAGACGGCCTGCACCGGAACCCATGGGGCCAACCGGCTCGCCTCCAATTCGCTGCTCGAAGCACTCGTGCACGGCTTCGCAGCGGCCTCCACCCTGGGGGCCTCAGACGCCCGGCAGGCCTCCACTCCCATCGAATTCGAATATGTGTTCGAACTTGATGGGGGGTGTAGAGAAACGCCGGCCGTTCCGCTGACCCGGGAAGGGCTCCAGGACCTGGCCACCGCCCAGCTGGGCGTGGAACGCACCGGGGAGGGCTTGTCCCAGACCGCAACAACACTGGCCGGTGCCCTGGCCGGATCGGGGGCCGCCACGCGGGAGGAGGCGGAGCTGCGCAACCTGATCACCGTGGGGCGCCTCATCGCGGAAGCCGCCCTGGCCCGCACCACCTCCATCGGCGCCCACTACCGCACCGATACCCCCGATGCCGTGACCCACGGGCCACGGGTGCGGACCGGCTTCGTCCGGGCAGCCCCGACACCGCCGCCACCCTTCACCGGCACGGGGGCAGAGGACAACCACCTGCTGCTCACCGGCACCCCCAACTCCTGAGGAACGAATGACCACTGTGCACCACGGACCCACCCCCGCGGCCCCTTCAGTCGCCGTGAGCGAACCGATGCCCGTGCCGCAACGCGTCGTGGAGAACATCGTCGAAGCCGCGCTCGCCGAAGACAACCCCACCGGCGACCTGACCGGTAATGTCCTGCTGCCCGCAGATGCCACGGCAACCGCCGACGTGATCGCCAGGGAACCGGGCATTGCCAGCGGCCTGGGGGTCTTCGCCACCACCATGGTCTTGACCGACCCGGCCCTCACCGTGGACCTCGCGCTCGCCGATGGGCAGCCCTTTGCCGCCGGAGACGTCCTGGCCACCGTCAGTGGGTCGGCCCGTTCGGTGCTTGCCGGTGAACGCGTCGCGTTGAACCTGCTCCAACGCCTCTCGGGGATCGCCACCCTCACCCGAGCCTTCGTCGACGCCGCCGTAGGGACGTCCGCGAGGATCGCCGACACCCGCAAAACCACCCCCGGGCTGCGCGCCCTGGAACGCTATGCGGTGCGTTGCGGCGGTGGGCATAACCACCGTGGGTCGCTCTCCGAGGCAGTGATGGCCAAGGACAACCATCTGGCCCTGCTGGGTACCGGTGCCGAGCTGACGGCGGCCCTGCGTGCGGCCCGTGCCCGACTGGGGCATACGGTGCACTTCGAGGTGGAAATTGATGGGCTCGACCAGCTCGACGCGGTGCTGAACGCCGCGGTGGATACCATCATGCTCGATAACTTCACCCCGGCCGACCTCATCGAAGGGGTCCGCCGCATCAACGGTGCCGCCTATGTGGAGGCCTCGGGGAACGTCACGTTGGAAACCGTCGCCGAACTGGCAGCCACCGGGGTCGACGTCATCTCCTCCGGTGCGCTCACCCATTCGGTCAGGTCCCTGGACCTGGGGCTCGATGTCCGCATCGGCGGCGCCGCAGCCACCACCGCCGCTACCGACGCCGTGGCGGGGCAGGGAACGGTGCGGACGTGATCTACCTCGACGCCGCAGCCACCACACCGGTGAAGCAGGAAATCCTCGAACTGATCTGGCCGCTGATGGCCCGCGATTTCGGTAACCCCTCCAGCACCCACTCTCTCGGGGAGACCGCTGCCCGGGCCCTGACCTATGCCCGCACGACGGCGGCCAGCACCCTGGGGGTGCGCACCGGGGACATCGTGTTCACCTCGGGCGGCACCGAGGCGAACAACCTGGCGATCATTGGTCTGGCCCTGGCCAACCCGCGCGGCAGACACGTGGTGCGCTCCGCCATCGAACATTCCTCGGTTCGTGAAGCCTGCGACTACCTGCGCCGTCACCACGGGTTCAGCATCGACGTCGTCCCCGTGGGTTCCGAGGGCCTGGTGGATCCCGCGGTGCTCTCGGGGCTGCTGCGCGAGGACACGACGCTGGTCACAGTCATGGCGGTCAATAACGAAATCGGGACCATCCAACCCCTGGCCGAGATTTCGGCCGCCGCCCGAGCCGTCGGAGCGCTGATGCATAGCGACGTCGTCCAGGCCGCCAGCTGGTTGCCCCTTGTCGAACTGGCCACACACCTGGACGCCCTCAGCATTTCGGGTCATAAGCTCGGGGGGATGAAGGGGGCCGGGCTGGCCATGATCCGCGGGAAACTGGCCGTGGAACCGGGACTGCACGGTGGCGGGCAGGAACGCGGACGCCGTTCGGGAACCGAAAACGTGGCCGGCGCCGTGTCCACGGCTACCGCACTACGGTTGGCCACCGAGGCGGTGGCGGGCTTCGAGGACTCCCGAGCCAAGGCAAACTATCTGATCGACACCGTCTTGGAAGGGCTCAACACCGGAAGGCGCCCCGGGGAGGAGACCGCGGTGCTCACCGGAGACCGCCAGCAGCGGGTGCCGGGCATCGTCTCCTTCACCTTCCCCGGGGCCAACGGGGAAACGGTCCTGCTGGAACTGGAACGGCGCGGCATCATCTGTTCCTCGGGGTCGGCCTGCGCCGCCGGATCCGCCGAACCCTCACCGGTTCTGCTGGGGTTGGGGCTGGACCCCGATCTGGCCCGCACCGCCGTCCGGTTGAGCTTCACGGCCGAGACCACCGAGGTGCAACTGACCACAGCGGCCCGCGCCGTCATCGCGGCGGTGCAAACGGTGACCGACGCAGGCCCCCACGTTGCCGCACCCACCTCGGAGGCGTAGTTTAAAAGTATCGACCGTCACCGCACCCTAGGTGCGGTGACGGCTCCGAATGGCATGACGAAGAGACTCCCGGATCAGCCGGCCGCCTCTTCCACTGGTGGAAGGGAGCCTGCCATGGCAACGAATAATACGACAACGAAGAGCCGTGACCGCACGGGCATCGTCTGGTTTGTGCTGGGAATCGTGATCATGGCGATCTACGGGATCTCAGCAGTGCTGGTGCAGAACCCCTTCGTGGACCAGACCCATACCCCGCTCTGGCTCGGCGTTATTGTCGGTCTCGTCATGGTGATCTTCGGGGTCATCGGGATGACCAAGCGCCGCCACCCGGGACACTACTAACCGCTGGCGGCGCCTACCGGGCGGATCAGCTGCTCAGCCAAGCCATTAGGCCCAAGGCCGAGTAGACGTCACGGATCTCTTGGCGTCTGGCCAGCTTTGTCGTGGCCAATTTCGTGAGGTATTCACCATCCAAGGCGTCCGTGAACTGGGTGCTATCGTTCTTTTCCATAGCGGTACTCAGAGCTTTCTGCGCTGCGGTCAGAGTCGATACCTGCCAGTAGTTCACGCCGATTCGATTCGCGGTGGCGACGAATTCCTTACGCTGCTCCGCGGTAACTGTTGGCTCGGGGACCTCGAGGTTTTCCAAGTGAGCGGGAAGGACGTCTCCCTCCGCGAAGGGTGCCTGAAACCGTGTGGGCTTGCGAAGGTTTGCTCCATTGCCCCAGGACTTTGGAGACGGGACGCGGCGCATGGAACCGTAGGCCGAGGAAAACCTGTTCCTGTCGAAGGGATATGCCTTGAGATCACCGGCGAAAGTATCCATGAGGTCGAAGCCGATCACGTTTGCTTCTCGGGCCTCTAACGGGATCGAACTGGCCAGCCGGTAGGCATCCACGGAGTAGAGCGGGTCCAGACGTGATCCAATCCGGCTCCACAGAACCGAATTCTGCCCGATGTGGTAGCGGTTCCGTACTTGGGAGTACATCGCGTCGCCGATGAAATCGGTGGGTACACCACTGGTCGACAGTTTCATCCACTCTTGGTGCAGGCGGGTGCCGATGCTTTTCTCCGCCGCACTGGTATAGATCTTCTTCCGGTCTGGAACGTGGGGGACCATGCTATTCATCAAATCGAGTCCCGTGAATCCACTCTCGTCAAGATTCCTGAATCGGGGCCCGTAGAACGTCCTGAGTACTTCCCCATAGCCGCCGCCTGCGGCGACCACCGAGGAAGTTAGTTCACGACCCGTCGGTCCGGTGGAGGTCATGCCACCGCTGTAGAACAAGGGGGCCAGCAACCGTTCATGAACGCCGGAGGCCGGCGCCGCGGTGAGGCCTCCATTGAGCGTCCGCTGGAGGTTGAAGACCCCAGCGAGTCCATCGGCAATTTGCCGATCTGTCGTGCCCTCCGGCCCGGAGCAGAAGAAGCTGAATCGGTCAGTGCAACCGGCCTCGACCATGGCCGCCAGGACGAGCCGTGAATCGAAACCACCGGTGAGGTGGGCGACGCGGAACTCGCTGGGCATTTTGGAAATGGCCACGACAGATTCCAGAACACGCCTGCGGACGCGTTCAAGCCCCTGAACGTAGGACACTTCCGGGCTACGCATCTCTTCGGCCAACGCATACTCGCGCCTCCGGGCGCCGCTGGGGTCCAACTCCCAATAGGTGAAGAGGTCGAGCCTGTCGACACCGTCGTAGCTGGAGGGGGTCAGGCCACCGTTGCCGAGCACGAGGCGTTCGAGCTGATAATCGACGCTCTTGGAGGGAAAGCTGCCGGCAGCATTGGCAGCGCGGATCAGTGAAACGATGTCACTCGAGATGAATTCGGTACCTCCCGCTGAATAGTGGAAGACCAGCGAACCGCCGAGGGGGTCCGGAAGACATAAGGCCTCTTGCGTGTGCTCGTCGATCATGAACAAACATGAGGGGTTCGCGATGTTGGTTGACCACCAGTTGGCCAGACTCGTCGCGTCACCCGAGACAACTGAGCCCGGGATCACTGCCGCCACGTCGGAGCTATTGATCAACACCCGTTCGCCGCAGATCGCGGCGCCATCCAAGGAGAACGACCGAGGGCCGACCTGCGCCACGGGCTGCGGGGTGAGGAGGGCGAGGAAATCGCCGGCACGCGTGAGGCCGGGCAGATGGGGAATTCGTCCCCGCAGGAGGACCGGCGCCCGAAATTCAGTACGATCCGGGGTCGTGCCGGTCGTGCTGGTCGGAGCTTGTGCGGCGTTGGGGCTTTGCAGTCCTGCGTCGGGAGAGATCACCCCTTCATGCTATCCGCTGGCACGCAGGCTAGCGGGCGACTTCGACGCCGACCCGCCCGTTCTCCACGCTCCAGCGTTGGTCCAGACTCACGTTCTCCAGGAGCCGGCGGTCGTGGGTGACCAGCAGGAGCGCCCCGCTGTAGGACTCCAACGCCTCCTCGAGTTGTTCGATGGCTGCCAGGTCCAGATGGTTGGTCGGTTCGTCCAGGACCAGCAGGTTCACCCCGCGGGCCTGCAGGAGTGCCAGTGACGCCCGGGTCCTTTCGCCGGGGGAGAGGTCGCCCACCAGGCTGGCCGTCTGATCGGCCTTTAAACCGAATTTGGCCAGGAGGGTCCTGATCTGCCCGGACCCCATCTCCGGGACCACCCGTTCGAAGGCTGCCCCCAAGTCCAGGGACTCGTCCAGCTGCCCGCGGGCCTGGTCGATTTCGCCGATCGCCACGCTGGCACCCAGCGACGCCGTCCCCGACTCGGGGGCGGTGGATCCCAAGAGCAGGCGCAACAGTGTGGACTTTCCTGCACCGTTGGGCCCGGTGATACCGATCCGGTCCCCGGCATTGACCTGGAGCGAGGCCGGCCCGAAGGTGAAGGACCCCTGGGTGAGTACCACGTCGTTGAGCGTGGCCACCACCGAGGAGGAGCGGGGGGCGGCGCCGATGGAGAACTGCAGCACCCATTCCTTGCGCGGCTCCTCCACCTCGTCCAGCCGGGCGATGCGCGACTCCATCTGTCTGACCTTCTGCGCCTGCTTCTCCGACGACTCGGCGCTGGCCCGACGACGAATCTTGTCGTTGTCGGGTGCCTTGCGCATCGCATTGCGTACCCCCTGGGAGGACCATTCGCGTTGGGTCCTGGCCCGGGAGACCAGATCCGACTTCTTCTCGGCGAACTCGTCGTAGGCTTCGCGGGCATGACGGCGGGCGACCTCGCGTTCGGCGAGATAGGCGTCATAGCCGCCGTCGTAGACCGAGACCTTCTGCTGCGGCAGATCCAGTTCCACGATCCGGGTCACACAGCGGGAGAGGAATTCGCGGTCGTGGGACACCAGCACGACGCCGGTGCGCAGCCCCCGCACGAAGGCTTCCAACCGTTCCAGCCCGGCCAGGTCCAGGTCGTTGGTGGGTTCGTCGAGGAGCACCAGGTCGAAGCGGCTCAGCAGTAGCGCCGCCAGCCCTACTCGTGCCGCCTGACCGCCGGAGAGCGACGTCATCAAGGTCGTGGGGTCCACCAGCAGGCCCAGTTCGGCCAGCACCGGGGCGATTCGGTCCTCGAGATCGGCGGCGCCGGACGCCATCCAATGGTCGAAGGCCGCGGAGTACGCGTCGTCGGCGCCGCGGATGCCGGAACCGAGTGCCTCTGCACTGGATTCCATGTCCGCGGTGGCCTGTGCACAACCGGTCCGTCGGGCCAGATAGGCGGAGATGCTTTCGCCCCGGAGGCGTTCGTGCTCCTGGGGCAGCCAGCCAATGAAGGCCCCCTGCGGGGATGCGGCCACCGATCCGCCCTGGGGAGTGTCGAGGCCGGCGAGCAGACGCAGCAGCGTGGATTTACCGGCCCCGTTGGCGCCGACCACCCCCACCACGTCGCCGGGCGCAACGGTGAAGTTCAGATCCGAAAACAGGGTGCGGTGGGCATGGCCTCCGGAGAGGTCCTTGGCCACGAGGTGGGCGCTCATCCCACCATTCTAGGGACGCTTCACCCCCGGTCCCGACCGGTCGCCGCCAGCCCTCAGTCCCTGGCCTGGACCGAGGCGCCGAGTTTGCGGGTCAGCCGGGTCAGTTCCGCGAATTGGGTCACGTCCAGGGCGGAGCCCAACACCTCGTGGATATGGCGGACATGTTCGCGGCCGATCTCGCGTTGGATGGTGCTGCCGGCCTCGGTCAGCCAGAGCCGCATCGCGCGCTGGTCCTGCGGGTCGGCGGCACGGGCGATGAAACCCTTGGCCTCGAGCCGGTCAACCATCCGGCTCAGGCTCGGCTGGCTGAGCAGGACGTTCTCGTTGAGCTCACCCAAACGGATCCCACCCTCGGGGCAGCGTTCGAGGGTGACCAGCACGTCGTATTCGCGCATCGTCAACCGTTTGAACGCCGGATGGCGTTGGAGTCGTCGCATGATGGTCACCTGGGCCCGGAACAAGGACTCCCAGGCCTGGGTGGTCTCACGGAGGGTGGCGGGCCTAGACATGGGACTCCTCGGGGGTCTTCTCAGGCACCGGGACCTCGTTGCGGGCGGTGGCCGGCTTGATGCCTGCCCGCCGAGCAGCCAGCAGGTTGGCGTGGGTCGGGGGTTCGGGGTGGTCTGCGGGTTTGCGTTTGGCGTATTCGGCACGCAGCTCGGGCAGCACCCGTTCGCCGAACAGGTCCAACTGGTTCAGCACGGTTTTCAGCGGCAGGCCGGCGTGATCGACGAGGAAGAGCTGACGGTGGTAGTCCCCGAAGTACTCCTGGAACGTGAGCGTCTTCTCGATCATTTGCTGCGGGCTGCCCACGGTCAGCGGGGTCTGGGACGTGAAGTCCTCCAGGGAGGGCCCATGGCCATAAACCGGGGCGTTGTCGAAGTAGGGACGGAACTGTGCCACGGCATCCTGGGAGTTCTCTGCCAGGTAGAACTGACCGCCGAGACCCACATAGGCCTGATCGGCCCGGCCATGACCATAGTGTTCGAAGCGCTGACGGTAGAGGCCGATCAGTTCCTGGTAGTGCTCCTTGGGCCAGAAGATGTTGTTGGCGAAGAACCCGTCACCGTAATAGGCGGCAATTTCGGCAACCTCGGGTGTGCGGATCGAACCGTGCCAGACGAAGGGGGCAACGGAATCCAACGGGCGGGGAGTGGAGGTGAAGTTCTGTAGCGCCGTGCGGTGCTTACCGGACCAGGAAACGTTCTCTTCGTCCCAGAGCCGGCGCAGCAGGTGGTAGTTCTCCACGGTCAGTTCCACCGCATCCGCCGAGCTCTTCCCGAACCAGGGATAGACCGGGGCGGTGTTCCCTCGCCCCAGGACCAGATCCGTGCGGCCTCCGGATAGATGTTGGAGCATCGCGAAATCTTCGGCAATCTTCACCGGATCGTTGGTGGTGATCAGCGTCGTGGCCGTGGAGAGGGTGATGTGTTCGGTGTGGGCGGCAATATAGGCCAGCTCGGTGGTGGGCGAAGACGAGAAGAACGGTGGGTTGTGATGCTCGCCGATGGCGAAGACATCCATCCCGATCTCTTCGACCTTCCGCGCGATCGCCACCATCGCGGTAATGCGTTCATGCTCGGTCGGCAGCTGACCGGTGGTGGGGTCGGCCGTGATGTCACTAACCGAAAAGACGCCGATTTCCATGGTGCTCCTTCGTGGATCCGACCTTCAGTATGTCAGAAGATATATGCATTTGCATATAAGAACATCAGTCATCTCTTGGGTATTCCCGTGTCCCGGGGCCCGATGGTGTGGCGACGCGGTGAAAGGGTCTGCCGTTAACGAACGGTGGGACGGGTCTGACCCGTCCCACCGTTGAAAACACCGACAACCTATGTGAGCGCGAGCGACTTATTCGTTGCCGCGGTGACCTCGGCGAGCAGGTCGGGGTTCTCGTTGAGCTTGACCCCGAAGCTGGGGACGATCTCGGTGAGCTTGGATTCCCAGCCGGCGAAGTTCTGCGGGAAGCAGCGACGCAGGACCTCGATCATGATCGGTGCAGCGGTCGAAGCGCCCGGGGAGGCGCCCAACAGCCCCGAGATCGAGCCGTCGGCACTGGTGATGACTTCGGTACCGAACTGCAGGATACCGCCACGCTTCTTATCCTTCTTGATGACCTGTACGCGCTGGCCGGCGGTGATCAGTTCCCAGCCGTCTCCCGAGGCATTGGGGTAGTACTCGCGCAGGGCCTCGTTCTTGGCCTCGCGGCTCTTGAGGACCTCGGTGACCAGGTACTTCACCAGGCCGAGGTTGTCCTTGGCAACGGCGAGCATCGGGATGAGGTTACCGGGACGAACCGAGGCGACCAGGTCCAGGTAGGAACCCGACTTCAAGAACTTGGGTGAGAATCCGCCGTACGGGCCGAACATGAGCGAACGCTTGCCGTTGACGAAGCGCGTGTCCAGGTGTGGGACAGACATCGGCGGGGCGCCCACGGACGCCTGGCCGTAGACCTTGGCATGATGGCGGGAAATGACATCTTCGTTGGTGCTGCGCAGGAACTGTCCGGAGACCGGGAAACCACCGAAGCCATGGGCCTCGGGGATGCCGGCGGCCTGGAGCAGGTGCAGGGCGCCGCCACCGGCACCGACGAACACAAACTTTGCGTTCACGGTCTGCTTGTCCCCGGTGGCCCTGTTCTTCACGGTCAGCGTCCAGCCGGCGCCGTTGCGTTCCAGCCCGGTGACCTTATGGCCAAAGTTCAGATCGACCCCGTCCTCACCCAAGTTGGCAACCAGCTGGCGGGTCAGCGAGCCGAAGTCGACGTCGGTGCCGCCCAGAACTCGGGAAGCGGAAACCCGTTCGCCGGGGTTGCGGCCTTCGGCCACGAGCGGAGCCCATTCGGCGATGGTGGCGAGATCCTCGGTATGCTCCATCTGCTCAAAGAGCGGCTGGGTGCGCAGCGAGTCGTAACGCTTCTGGAGGTAGTCGGCGCTGTCGGAGCCGTGGACGAAGCTCATATGCGGCAGCGGGTTGATGAAGGAGCTGGGAGTGGAAATCCGCTTCTGGTCCACCAGATGGGAGTAGAACTGGCGGGAGACCTGCCACTGTTCGTTGATGCCCACTGCCTTGGCGGGGTTGACCTTGCCATCGGCGCCGAGTGGGGAGTAGTTCAGTTCGCACAGTGCCGAGTGGCCGGTACCCGCGTTATTCCACGGGTCGGAGGCTTCCTGGCCCGCCTGATCAAGGTTCTCGAACAGGGCGATATCCCAGCTGGGTTCCAGCTGTTTGATGAGCGTTCCCAGCGTTGCACTCATGACCCCACCGCCGATCAGGGCAATATCAACGTTCGATGAGGTGGTTTGGCTCGGCACAGGATTCTCCATCCGACGACTCTGGTGGCTTAAGCCAAGGTTAG
The DNA here is from genome assembly GCF_052379645.1 of Arthrobacter sp. 179. NCBI lineage: Bacteria > Bacillati > Actinomycetota > Actinomycetes > Micrococcales > Micrococcaceae > Arthrobacter > Arthrobacter sp. 179. The sequence goes on from NZ_JBQSYU010000008.1 coordinate 125,641, forward strand.
CGCGGTCAGATCACCGCCATGAAATCAGGGGGTTCCCTGAGCCGCCCTAGGTGGCGAGCCTCACCCGGTCAAAGGGCTCGTCCAGGGTGGGACTGGTGGGGTAATGCATGACCGAATCGTCGGCCGCGACGGCGGAAATCGGGTAAGCCAGCGGAAGGGCGGGCAGATCTTTCGCCAGCTGCTCGCCGATCTGCTGATAGGTGGTGGCCCGTGGGTCCCCGTTGGGCATCGAACGCGCCTTGACGATCTTTGCGCGCACCTTCGGGGCGTCGTAACCGAATTCCGGTGACGTGGTGCCAAAGAGGGTACCGATGAAGTTGTCCGGATCCCGGTAGCCGCCGTTCCAGCCCAACAGGTGGAAGCCGGGACGCCGTCCGTTGACGACATTGTCCATATAGCCGTCTTCCCAATCGATCGGGTACGGCTTGATGTTGAAACCTACGGCGGTCAACTGAGCGCTGATTTCGGCATAGATCCGTTCGGGCATCGGCAGGTAGGCGCGGGTGACATTCAACGGATAGGTGAAGGGGATCGGCTCGCCGTCGTATGAGGAGCTCTTCAGCAAGGATTTGGCCTTGGGGACGTCATAGCCGAAGTAGGTCTGGCCGTCGGGCACCCCGAGGCTCGGCGGTACGAAACTCCGTGCTTCCTTCGTCCCGGAGATGAAAAACTTTTGGATGAGCTCTTGCCGGTTCACGGCGTGCGCCACTGCTTGACGGATCTTTCGATCCGCCAGCAAGGGGTTGGACTGGTTCATCCCCAAATACAGGATGGAGAACGGGTCACGCTGCAGGATCTGCTGGCCCTCACGAACAAGCTCACGCAACTCGCCGACGGTGACCATGTCATAGGCGGCGATCTTCTGCCTCCGCAGGGACTGCAAACGCGAGGA